>JAAWIL010000084.1 GCA_022796315.1 Oscillibacter sp.
TTTCGCAGGCGGGCTGTCGCCCGGCAAAAAAATTTAACGCGGAGTGGCGGAAAAAGATCCGCTGTTCGGGTGTTTTGACATTTTTCAAACGAGGCCTAGACACCCCAGGGTCGAACCGGTTGCTTCTGTTCAACTGCGGCAACGATAGTATATGCGGATTTTAGCGTTCCATGAATTGCCCGCAAAAAGACCGGGGAACAGGCGTTGTCCCTGTTCCCCGGTCCCTTCTTCTGTTATGCCGTCCCGGTCAGCCACGCGGTCTCCAGCTCCAGCGCGGCCAGGGAGATCTCCGGCTTCACCCGCTCGCCGTGGAAGTCGCTGCCACCGGTGACCCGGAGGCCGTACTTCTCCGCCAGACGCCGGTAGGCGCGCTCCTGCTCCGGCGTGTGCTTGGGATACACGCATTCCAGGGCATCCAATCCATAGCCCCGCAGCGTGTTCACCAGGGACTCCAGCGCCTCGTCCTCCAGCCCGATTTGGTAGGGATGGGCCAGGGAGGTTCTGCCTCCGGCGGCCCGGATGGTCTCAATGCAGGTCCGGGCGTCCGCCTTGAAGCGCTTTACCTTTTGCCGGAACTCCTCCGTGTCCAAGTACCGGTCAAAGGCCTCCCGGTTTGTGTCCACATACCCCCGCCGGACCATGGCCTGGGCAAAGTGGGGCCGGGCGATGATCTCCCCGCCGGCCAGGGACTCCACCTCTTCCAGCGTCAGCGTCAGTCCCTTCTCCCTCAGAAAGTCCAGAATCCGGTACTTCCGGTCGTCCCGGCCCTCCTTCAGCTTTTGGCACAGAGGCGCCAGACCGGCGGGGTCGAAGCCATAGCCCAGAATGTGCAGGTGGCTGTATTCCGCCGCCCCCAGCTCCACGCCGTTCAGAAGCCGTATCCCGGCCGCTTCCGCCGCCTGTTGAGCCTCCGCCAGGCCGTCCACAGTGTCGTGGTCCGTCAGCGCCAGCAGCTCCACTCCCCGGTCTCTGGCCAGCTGAACCAGCTCCGCCGGGCGGTACTGGCCGTCGGAGGCTGTGGAGTGGGTATGGAGATCTGCGATCACGAGAGCACCCCGGCGAACTCCCGCTCATAGACCAGAAGGTCCTGCTCCGAGTCGCACTCCAGCCAGAGCTCCTGGGTGGAGATGGTCTGAACCGGGTACCCCCGCTCCACCATACCCTCCAGCAGCGTGGTCATATCCAGCTTCTGCACAGGCTTGGGCAGCGGGTGGCGGATGGTCTCCTCCACCCACGCCCAGCTCTCCGGGGTGAAGCGCAAAAGGCCCATGAACTGCCCCTGGATCTCCTCCCGGCTCCGGGGCCTGCGGCCAATCTCCAGGAGTCTCCCCGCCTCGTCGGTCCGGAAGGTCTCCAGATCCTCCAGGGGGTTCCCCATCCGCTTCTCCCAGAGCGCCCAGTATCCCTCGTAGGAGGTGATCGCCAGGGGCGCCGGGCAGTCCATCAGACGCCGCAGCGCATGGGGGGAAAACACAATGTCGGAGTAGCAGACCACGCAGGGCTCCCGGTTCAGCCACTCCCGCGCCATGGTCAGGGAGACAAACATATTGGTCTCCGCCCAGTCCGGATTGTGGAAGTAGGCGACGCCGGGCGCCGTGAACATCTCACTGCGGTAGCCGGTGATGATGCCAATGTCCTCCGGAGCCCCGCCGGCCTGAGCCAGGGTCTCCAGGCACCGGTCCAGCAGCGTCCGCCCCTGGAGGGTACACATGCACTTGGGCCGGTCCTTGGTGCGTTCGCCCAGACGGCTGCCCCGTCCGGCGGCAAGAATCAAAAATTTCACAGTTGAAGCGCCTCCCTGATGAATGAAAGATCCTGTTCCCGGAGGGGATGATACCGCTCCGGGTGGTACATCACCCCCTGGAGCCAGGGACAGTCCCGGTGCCGCACCGCCTCCACCACGCCGTCGCCGCTCCAGGCCAGGGCCTCCAGCGGCGGACGGCACGCAAGGGCTCCCCAGCCGTGGAAGCTGTTCACCGTCTCCCCGGTGGAGAGGGGATGCTCCACCCGGATGTGTCCCTCTACCCGCTGGAGGGGCGTGCCAAAGTGGTCCAGCAGCAGCTGCGCTCCCCGGCAGACCCCCAACAGCGGGACGCGGCCCTCCGCCGCCCAGTCAATCAAAAAATGTTCCGTCTCATCCCGTTCCGGGGCGTCGCCGCCATAGGCGGCCAGGTCGTTCCCGCCGGTGAGGAGGACGCCCTCCGGCTTCAGGGCCTCCAGCAGCGCCCGGACTGTGGAGAGGCGGTTCGGCAGGGGCAGGGGCAGGAAGCCGCAGGCCTCCGCCAGCGCCGCCCACTCCTGAGAGAGGGCGTCCCGCCGCTCGCCAATCTCCGCGATCCGTTCCACCCGCTGGGTCATGACAATTCGTCTCACAGCATCATCACCGTCTTATTCCTGCAATCAATGGCCAAATGTTTCGCCCCGGCGTAGCGGGCAAAGTTCTTCTCCCCCACGCCGATCACCGCCGGAATGCCAAACTCCGCCGCCCGGATCGCCATATGGGAGTTGGCCCCGCCATAGGCGGTCACAAAGCCCGCGATCTGATGGGAGAAGATCCAGTCATAGCCTGGGTCCGCCCCCTGGATCAGCAGCAGCTTTCCCGTCAGGGGCTCGTCTGAGGGCAGCAGCACCGTCTCCGCAGTACAGCGGCCCTGGGTAATGAAATTGGGCGCTCCGTCCGGCAGGAAAAAGCTGTACACCTGCTCCTCCTCCCAGAGGAGCGGCGGCAGCGTAATCCCCGCCGCAGCGGCCTCCATGGCCTTTCCCGCCTGGATGGACTCCCGCAGGATCTGCTCCAGATCCACCGCCCTGGCATAGGACTCCAGCAGCCGCTGGACCGTCACGTGGGACATTTCCTCCCGGCTCAGGCCGTACTGGGCGCCCAGCTCCGCCAGCAGCTCCAGGACATCGGAAAGGGTGTGGGTAAAGACGAACTTGGCGTACTCCCGCCCCTCAATGGCGTGCTGGATGAAGTAGAACAGCGACAGCACATCCGCCTGGAGGCCATGCCGCTCCAGCAGCTCCTGAAGCCGGGCGTACTTCTCCAGGGACAGCTGAAAGGACTCCTCCGTCCGGCTCTCCCGGACCTGGGAGAAGTCAAAATAGCGGCCGCCGTCCTGGTCATACCGGGGAGAGCAGATGTCGTAGGTCCCCGGGCGCAGGTGGCCGTACCGGGCCAGAAAGGCCTGGGGAGACAGGACCTGAAGGTCCCGTGTCATGTTCTTGCCCACAGTGGCCAGGCTCCCCATGTACCGCTCCCGCTCCTCCTGGGTCAGAAGGCCCACCGCCACCATGGAGCGCAGCAGCTCCACGGCGATGAAGCCCGCCCTGGCCAGGCCCGCGAAGGGCAGGGTGCCGTAGCGCTTGCAGTACTCCAGCAGCCAGTAGATCTTCTCCGGAATCCCCAGGCCGCTGTCCAAAATCTCCCGGCGCTTGCGCTGGAGGATCTCGATCTTCTCCGCGTCCTTCTGCCACAGCCCGTCCTTGCGGAGCACGGAGTTGGTCAGGGTCCGGAGGGCCTCTGTCAGACAGTCCAGCTCCTCTTGGGTGAAGCCCTGGTCCAGCAGCACCTGGACCCGCTGGGGCAGATCAAAGGTATAGCAGGTGAAGGCAATCTCAAATTCCACCTTGTCGTGGAGCTCCGGATGGGTCCGCAGGCGCTCCAGGTAGTGCTCCGCCAGCTTCTCCGCCAGGGGCTCCGGCAGCGTTTTGGGTAGGAAGGAGTTGAAGCTCACCCGCGCGTCGATATAGGGCAGCCCCTGGAAATCCGACATCAGGGGGAAGGACCGCAGGTTCCGGTAGCCGTAGTTATCCCGCTGGTAGGCCCACACGCCGTCAGTGATGATCTCCCGGTAAAGGCTCAGGGCCAGGGTCCGGGGCCGGATGCCGATCATCTCCGCCGGGTTCCAGTCCGGCATCACGCCGTAGATGGTCTTCCGGCCGCAGAGGTCCGGATGGGGCCGCATGGAGGAGCGGAGCTTCTCCCGAATCCGCTCCAGACTCCTCGCCTGGGTCTCCCGATCCAGCAGCGGGCGGGTCAGCACCAAGGGACGCACCTGCAATAAGTATAATACACCCTCCGCCAGGGCAAATTCAAGGTCTAACGCCGGCCGGCCGAAGAGCTCCTCCAGCTCCCGGCAGAGCGCCGTCACCCGGTCCAGGGGCGGGGGCGGGGCCTCCGGCGCGTCCTTAAAGCAGTAAAAGGTCTCCAGCGACTGTCCGGTGCCGTCGGTGACGGAGCTGGTGGAACCGGTCCGGTCATAATTCAGGATGTAATAATTCCCGCCGGTGCTGGGGTCCGCCGTAAAGGCCACGCCGCAGAGCTCCACGTGGGCCAGGCAGGGCTGGATGAAGATCTGATTCTCCCCCTCCGGCCCCATGGCCTCCGCCACCTGCCAGGCGGCTTTGCGCAGGGCCTCCTCCCCCTGGACCCCAGGGATTGAGAGGAATTTCCCCGCGTTGGACTGCTCCGCAGTGTCCTCGTTGACGGCGCTGCTGCGGACGATGAGCGTCCCCGTTCCCCAGGGCTCCGCCGCCACCAGTGCGGCGGCCCGCTCCGGCTCCGCCCGAAACTGGGCGGCAGTGAGGCAGACCTGCGGCAGAACCTGCGCCGTGCGCAGCCGTCCCTCCAGGGAGCGCAGCGTCTCCGCCTTGGTGCGAAAGTCCAGCATTGGCGCTTACCCCTTCGTAGAACGGACGGTGAAGGCCCTGGAGAGGTAGGGCACCACCACCTGATCCAAGTGGCTGATCTCCCCCTCAATCATCTTCAAAATCTCCTCAAAGAGGGCGTCGCCCGCCTGGGCGTGGATGTCGTTGACCGAGCGCCAGGCGCCCATATAGCGCTCCTTGCTCATAGCTACCTCATAAGGGGCCTCCAGCAGGAAGAGATCCTTGAAGCAGGGCGTGGAGAGGAGCTTCTTCTCCATGTCCTGCATATTGGCCCGGGAACCGGAGGAAACCCGCTTCAAATTAGGTACCATCTCCCGGATCTTCGTCTCAATGCCCATGTGGAGGGGGCTGCTCTCAATATTTCTGGGGTTCCAGATGGCGGTGAAGAACCCGCCGGGCCGCAGAACCCGGTGGAACTCCGCCAGGGCCGCCGGGGCGTCCGTCCAGTGGAAGGAGGAGCCCATCAACACCCAATCCGCGCAGTTGTCCGGCAGGTTTGTGACCTCTGCGGTCCCCTTGGACCAGGTAAACACGTCCCGGCCTGCAAAGAGCTTCACGCCCTCTTCCCGCATGGCGTCGTTGGGCTCCACGGCAAAGCCCCGCAGGCCCAAATTCGCCAGGTCCTCCGTCAGCTTGCCGGTGCCGGCGCCTACGTCCGCCACAGCCTGAATCGGCCCATTTTGCGCCTCAATGTGGTCCTTCAAAACCCGCAGGGCCGTCTCAGAATAGCCCACACGATTGACATAATCCTTTGCCAGCTTCGTAAAATCTCCCAATTCCATGGTCGTTCCTCCTCAATTCGTGATGGCAGCACGCAGGCGCTCCACCTGCTCCGCCGGTGTGGTTTGTCCGTCGTTTTCCAAAATGAGATCCGGGGTTTTGGGCTCCTCCACGGAGAAGTGAATCCCCGCCACGTTCCCGTCCCCGCCGCTGTACAGGCCCTTCTGGTCCCGGCGGCGGAGGGTGTCCATGGTGACCCTCACGTAGACCTCGAAATAGCCGGGGATATTCGCCCGGTTCCAGTCCCGCACCGCGTCAAACATGGAGATGGTGCAGCACACCACCGTGAGCCCCTGGCGGCTCAGCAGGGCGCAGAGCCGGGCGTTGCGCATAGCGCTCTTGCGCCGGTCGGCCTCGGTGAAGCCCAGGTCGTCGCCGAAGACCTGCCGGAGCTCGTCCCCGTCCAGAAGGACGGCGGGGACGCCGGAGCGGCGCAGCTCCTCATGCCACAGCCGCCCAATGGTGGTCTTTCCCGCCCCGGAGAGGCCGGTGAGCCAGTATACCGTTCCGCTCATGGGCTGCCCTCAGTGGTAGAGCGGCTGCTCCAGGAGCGCCGGGTCCAGCTTCAGCATGGGCGCCATCCGCAGGAACTGGCCTCTGAGATTGATGAAGTGCAGGCCCTGCAGGAGCGTGGTGAGAATTTTTTTGCGCTTGTCCCGGATCTCTTTCAGCCAGTAATCCGAAAAGGTCTTTTCCAGGTTCTCGCTGACGGAGAACGACGCTCCCTCCGGAAGAAGTTCTTCTACAGGGGTGATGTCAAAATTCAGCCGTTCCGCAGTTTTGCGGATGTGCCCATCAATGACCGTGAGCCGGTCCAGCAGCTCCTCCACCTTCGCCTCATCCAGCGTCTGGCCGTCATAGCACTGGAAATCATAGCCGTAGGCCTCGTAGAGGTCCCGCAGGCAGTACTCAATGAAGTACCGCTCCGCGTCGTTGACATAGTCGTCATAGGTCCGGTAGACCGCCGAGTTGTCAAAGCCCCGGACGCCTCCCACAGAGGACTGCGGGTCCCGCACACCCAGCGTGGAGCAGTATTCCATGCTCTCGGCATAGGGCAGATCCAAAAATTCCGCCAGGGCGGTGAAGGTCGCCTTCCGGTTCAGCTTGCCGTCCTCAAAGCGCACCAGCACGCTGTCCTTGTAGAGCCGGTCCTGCCAGTCGATGAGATAGCTGCGGTTGACCACACGGGTGACCAGCTCATCCGTCATGAGGCCGTGCTTGCCGGTTTCCTCAAAGTGCTCCTGTTCCATGTGCAGGATGAACTTCACGGCGGCGCCGTGGCTGATGGTGGGCCGGCGCAGGGGAATAAAGGTTTTGATATATTTGAAGTTCCGGAAAATCGGGGAGGTCCGGATTTTTTCGT
The DNA here is from genome assembly GCA_022796315.1 of Oscillibacter sp. Classification (GTDB taxonomy): domain Bacteria; phylum Bacillota; class Clostridia; order Oscillospirales; family Oscillospiraceae; genus Oscillibacter. The sequence goes on from JAAWIL010000084.1 coordinate 6,812, forward strand.
AATGATCGGAATAGAGGACCGTCCGTCCCTTTTCGTCCACTCTCAGGTGGTATTTGATGTTGCCGAAGTGGGGGGAGAACAACAGCGCCGGGGTGATCCGGGCGGCGGGGTCCAGCGTGGCGGGATAATCCTTGTGCCCCATCACGAGAGCCACCAGAATGTCCTTGTCCGTCCGCCCCTTCAGCAGGTACAGCTCCTGAGACAGCCGGGCCGGCATGGCCAGCATCTGCACGGCCTGGGCCATACTTCCCGCTTTCTCCAGGATATCGCGCACCTCGGTAATGGCCTTTTCCGTCTCGTCATACATCAGCGCCGGCATGGCCAGGGCGTTGGGGTGGCTGTCCAGAATCTCGCTGAAATAGTTCACGCCGTTGTGGGACTGGAGCTGCGCGTGCCAGATCATGCGGCGGATCTCCCGGATGCCCAGGGGCTTTATGCTGTACTGGCTGTAGTCAATGCCAAAGCGCTCCTTGAAGTCAATGGGATACTGCGAAACCTCATCCCCGATCAAAAAGACCAGCTTCTCCTCCTCCAGCAGGGGGCGGAGGTTCAGGCACTGGAGATAAGCGCAGAAGGTTTCCCAGCTGGTGTAATGGAGGTAGATGTGGTTTTCCCGGGCCACGTACTCGCTGGGCCGCACGTTGTCCCGGAGGTATTCCAGCTCATACTGGGAGTAAACGTCGTCCGCCAGGATGGGCTTTTCCAGGTCCTTGAAAAAGTACCGGCTGACAACGGGATGTTTCAGGTCCGTAAATTCCTCAAACTCCCCCTTTTTCACATCAAAGGGGAGGTATTGGTCATCATCGTAGGGGTAAAACCGGAGGGGCAGGTCCTCAAAGGCGGGGAAGTCCTTCCGGAACAGGTAGGGGTATTTGTTCAGCAGCTTCACATTCCGCTCATAGCGGCTCTGGAGCTGTTTCAGGTTCGGCGCATAGAAGGCCTCCGTCAACAGGGAGAGGATGTCTTCCCGGAAGTGGCCCTGCCGGTAGAGATTCAGAAAACAGGTGTAGGAGAGCTTGTAGTCTCCCCCCAGCCGGAGGATGCAGGCCGCGGCCTCCAGCTCCTCCTCCGGGGCGAGGCCGCCCTCCCGGACCGCTGTGACGTAAGCCCGCAGGGCCCCGTCGGGCTGGCCCAGCTCCGCCATGCGGCGGGCGATTTCGATTGCTTGCATAAAACCGATTCCTTTCGTGTTTTTCGTGCAGAATAGAGAAAATGGCGGCGGGAAAAGCGGGGCGGGCAAACGCCCGCCCCGCTTTGATGGGTAGATGCTGTTGTTTCAGAACAACCGTACTGTGCCCGGGGATTAGCCCAGCAGCTGCAACACGCCCTGGGGAACCGCGTTGGCCTGGGCCAGCATGGCCTGGGCAGACTGCACCAGGATGTTGTTCTTGGTGTAAGCCATCATCTCCTCGGCAACGTCGGTGTCGCGGATGGTGGACTCGGCGTCCTGGATGTTCTCCGCCATGACGCTC
>JAAWIL010000085.1 GCA_022796315.1 Oscillibacter sp.
TATGAAGTCCACCGTCAGGCCGTTTCACGGCCCCTAGGGCGCCTATGCGCCCCAGGGTTGAAAAGAAGCATTTGCTTCTTTTCAACTGCGGTGACTATAGGATTGGATGTTTTCTGTACGGAAATTTTTGCTTGAAGGTTTACAGAGGCGGACATTGTCCGCCTCTGTTCCGGTTATGACGCTCCGCGATTTTGGGTTATGATTTCCGAATTGAACATTCGGAAATCACACCATTGGATGGAAGCTGTTTTGCTCGCCGCCGCAAACATATACTTCCGGTCTTTCCGTTCAGAAGCCATAGTATGCTCTTTGGCCTGCGGCCTGCGCGGCTTCGCCCCTTGCGTCTTTGCAGGGGCGCTGCCCCTGCACCCCGCCACCTTTTGAAAAAGGTGGACGAAAACTTTTTGCTGCGCTTCGCGCTCAGTCCCGCGTCAGTACGCCGCTGAGATCCAGGGGCTTTCCATCCTGCCACAGCCGTTCCAAATCATAGAACTCCCGGGCCTCCTGGGAGAACACATGCACGCAGACGGCGCCGTAATCCAACAGCACCCACGTGCCGTCCCGGTAGCCCTCCCGGCGCAGGGGCGCCTCCCCCGCCTGCTCCTTCAGGGCCTTCTCCACTGCGTCGCACAGCGCGTTGATCTGCGTATTGGAGGTGCCGCTGGCAATGACGAAGTAGTCCGCCAGGGTGGTCAGATCCGTGATCTCCAGCGCGGAGATCTCCCGGCCCTTCTTCTCATCCAGGGCCTTGACCGCAATGATGGCCAATTCCTTTGGTGTCATATCTCTCGTTTCCTTTCCTGTTTTAGAACCTGTATTCACAACCGATGAACGCCGTCTGGGGGGTCTTTTTCCCGCCATACTGCGTCGCTGTTCCTTGCAATCCGTCAGGATTGCAAGGAAAATCTCCTTGTCTGACGAGAAAAATCCTCGTCCGGCGGGCTTTGCCCGCCTTGAAAATCTGGTGCCGGTTTTCAAGTGGTTTGACTATACTCCGGCGGAGACTCTACCATGCTGAAGCCGGGGTCCTCTTCCGGGGACACGCCGTCCCCCTCGGACGGCGGAGGTTCCGTGGGGTTCTCCGCCTGCGGCGGGGTGGTTTCCGGGGTCTCCGGCGGAGACTCCGGCGTGTCCGGCGTCTCAGGCGGGGCGTCCGGCGGTTCCGGCTCCGGGGAAGCGCTTTCGCTTTTTCCGGGCGGGGGAAGCGCCGCCTGGCGGTCCTCCACCCGGCCGGTGGAGGACCGGATGGAGCCGTCGCCGTTCACGGACATGATGTCCAGATCCCGCAGGGTAAAGGGCTCCAGAAAGGGGCTCAGACTGCCGTTCACCAGCTCCAGCAGCGCCTCTCCCTGGGGCAGTACGTAGTTCAGTTCCCGATAGCCGCCCAGGCGCTTGCTCTCCGAACGGCTGTAGACATTCTGCGTCTGCCAGGGCATGGTGAAGAAGTCCACATCCTCCAGCCGCAGGCCGCCGGAGAAGGCCGCCCTGCCGAACCACAGGATGTTCTGAACGCTCAGATCGGTCTCCACGTTCTCCTGGAACACCTTGGAGATCGGGCCGATGTTGAGGAGGTTGGCCGGCGTCATCATCTGGCGCGTCACCGCCTTCAGAAATTCCTGCTGGATCTTCATCCGGCCGATGTCCCCCACGCCGCCGTCCCGCTTGTGGTAGCCGTAAGGGCTGGCATTGTCGTTGGCCCGCCAGCGGATCACCTCCATGGCGTCCTCCCCGGTCAGGTGGCGGTATCCCGCCGCCTGCTCAATCACCAGGTCCTGGATCTCGTCATGGTAGTCCATGTCATAGGGCACGTCGAAGTCCACGCCGCCTATGGCGTCCACGATCTTGCCCACAGCCTCCCACTCCACCACCACCCGGAAGTCCGGTTCAAAGCCCACCAGCTGGGCAATCTCCCGGTAGAGGCCCTCAATCCCCGCCTCTCCGCCGCCGTGGGCGTTGTAGACAGAGTTGATCTTCTTCACATCCCAGGAGACATTCACCATGGTGTCCCGGGGGATGGACATGACGGCGGCCCGCTGGTTGGTCACGTCGTAACTGGCCAGCAGCATGGTGTCCGTGTTGCCGCCGCCGCCTGTGTCCCGGCCCAGGATCAGGACGGTGTAGTAGTCCTGACTCTTGCGCTCCCCGGCGGCCCTGGGACGCACGCCGTCGCCGTAATCCACGGCGGGAGGACCGTCCTCCGCGTCCTCTGTGTCCGCCGGAAGCGGCACCTCCGGTCGGACGAACAAGGCCTTCCAGAGCAGCGTGCCCAGCAGCAGCGTACCCAGCAGCAGCGCCCCCGCAAGGAGAAGTCTTTGTCCTCCTGTCAGGCGGACGAACCGTCCTGCCGCCCTGGGCCTGGACGGTCTGGACGGCTTGGCCGCCCGCTTTCCTCCGCTCGCCATTTCACGCCTCCGGCGGCGGCTCTACGATGCTGAAGCCGGGATCTGATGGGGGCTCCGCCGGCAGATTGGGGTCCGCCGGTCCCGGGTCCGCGGCGCCTGGGTCTGTGGCGCCCGGGTCGGTGAGACCCGGGTCTGTGACGCCGGGATCAGGCAGTGTGACGCCGGGGTCTGTGCCGGGGTCGGGTGTGGTGGGATCAGGGGTCTCCTCTGTTCCGGGGAGATCGCCCGGCTCCGTTCCGGTTCCTGGGTTGGTGGGGTCAATCACAATGGGCGCTCCGCCGCCGTTGGGGTCAACGGGAAGTCCCGTCTCCGGGTCCAGCGGAAGGCCTGTCTCCGGGTCGATGGGGTTGCCGTTCTCGTCCACCTCCGGCTCCTCCGGCTCCTCCGGCTCGTCGGCGGGCTTCACCGGCGGATGGGCCGCCCGGCTGTCCTCCACCCGGCCGGTAGAGGAGCTGACGGAGCCGTCCGAATTCACGGACATGATGTCCAGATCGCTCATGGAGGACTTCTCCACGAAGGGGCTCAGGTCGTTGTTCACCAGGTTCAGCAGCTCCCTGGCGATGGGCACCACGTAGGACTGGTTGTTGCCAACAGACCGGCTCCAGCAGTAGACGGCCCGGTTAGGCATGGTGACAAAGTTCACATTCTCCGGCTTCAGTCCGCCCAAATAGGCCGACTGGGCAAACCACAGGATATTCTGGAAGCTCAGATCGGTCTCCACACACTCCTGGAAAACCTTGGCAAACTGGTTTACCCGGCTGATGTTCTTCAGCTGCAGCAGCTGGGAGACCATGGCCTTCAGCAGCGCCTGCTGGGTCTTGATGCGCCCCAGGTCCCCGTCCGGGTAACCGTAGCGCATATTGTTGTCGTGGCGGTAGCGGAGGACCTGCATGGCGTCGTCTCCGCTGAGGAGGCGGTAGCCCTTGGTCTGGTGGATTTTGAGGTCCTGATAGGGGTCCTCGTAGTTCATGTTTCGGGGCACGTCGAAGTACACGCCGCCCATGGCGTCCACGATCTTGCCCACGGCCTCCCACTCTACTACCACCTGGAAGTCCGGCTCAAAGCCCACCAGCTGGGAGATCTCTTTGTAGAGGTACTGGATGCCCCGCTCTCCTCCGCCGTAGTAGTTATAGACGGAGTTGATCCGCTTGATGTCCCAGGGGACATTCACCATGGTGTCCCGGGGGATGGACATGACGGTGGCCTTTTGGTTGGTCACGTCATAACTGGCCAGCAGCATGGTGTCCGTGTTGCCGCCGCCCCCCGTGTCCCGGCCCAGGATCAGAACGGTGTAGTAGTCCTGACTCTTGCGCTCCCCACCGGTCTTGGGGCGCACGCCGTCGCCGTAGTCAATCTCCTTCTCCGGATGGCTGTCGGGCACTCCCGTGGGGACCGTATCGTCCTTGACAGGCAGATCCGGCCGGACGAAGAGCGTCCGCCACAGCACCACGCCCAGAAGGGCCAGGGCCAGGACAATGGTCCCCGCCAGCAGCCACTTCTGCCGCTTGGAGAGCCGGCCGGGCTTCTTGGGTTTTGGGGTCTTTTCAGACTTGGGGGACTGCGCCACCCGCTTTCCGCTATCTCTTTGCACGTTGCTCTATCCTTTCAAGGCGTCCCGCGCCTCCAGCGTGGCGCGGTGTACAGGGTTTCCCATGGCTTCCATCTCGCTGATTGTCATCTCCAGGCCCATCAGCAGCCCCCGGTCCAGGTCCTCGTAGCACACCTTCCGCAGGTCCTCCACGCCGGGGAAATCCCGGGAGGGCTCGATGTAGTCCGCAAGGTAGATGATCTTCTCCAGCAAGGTCATCCCGGCCCGGCCGGTGGTGTGCCACCAGATGGCGTGATAGATCTCCTCATCCACGCCGAACACATCCCGGGCGACGGCCGCGCCGGTCTTGGCGTGGAGGAGCTTCAGGGCCTTCCGCTCCAGCTCGTCCAGCTGGATGCCGTACTGCCGGCACAGGGCCGTCTGCGCCTCCATGTCCAGCTTCTTGGTGCAGTCGTGGAGCAGGGCCGCCCTTCTGGCCCGGTCCACGTCTCCGCCGTACCGCTCCGCCAGGCGGATGGCCTCCTGTTCCGTTCCCAGCACGTGGGGAATCCGCCGGTGCTTCAAATAGCTCAGGGCCACCGGACGCAGGTTCTTCAGGGGCAGGTGCTTCAGATCCGCGTCCGTCCCATACAGCTTATCCCGCAGGATGCGCCCGTATACCGCCGGGGCCAGCAATTCGCCGCCCGCTCCCCTGGCCAGCTGCTCCCGCAGCCGGGTGGAGGACACGTCCACCACGCCGGGAATGGTCAAGGTGAAAATGCGGGCCTGGGGATAGCGCCGGTACAGATACTCCCGCTGCACGGAAAAGAGTTCCTCGGTGTCCTCCTCCGTGCGGCCAAAGGCGGCGATGCCCGCCAGGGAGAGAATCCGCTCCGGCTCCCGCCAGGTCTGAAGGGTCAAAAACATATCCGTTCCCATCAGCAGCCACAGCTCGTCCTCCGGATACCGCTCCCGGAGCTGGGCCAGGGTATCCGCGGTATAGCTGGGCCCCGTCCGCCGCAGCTCGATGTCCAGGGTCTCCACCCGTTCTCCCAGTCCCAGCTGCTCCCCCGCCAGGCGGGTCAGCTCCAGCCGCTGGTCCGGGGTGGGCGTGCCCGCCGGCAGCTCCTTGTGGGGCGGCAGACCCGTGGGAACCAGCACCAGCCGGTCCAGCCGCAGCAGCTCAAACACCGCCCGGGCCGCAGCAATGTGGCCCAGATGGGGCGGATTGAAGGTGCCGCCATAGATCCCGATCTTCAAAGTCCAATCACCTTCCCTGTCATTTCAAAAACCAGACGCCAGACCAACCCCGTCCGGCTCCCCGGTTCACCGTTTGCTCTTCACCAGCTGAATCCGCTTGTCCTTCGGCTTTGCGTGGCTCTCCCGGTAGAGCACGAACTTCGTGCCGATCACCTGCACCACCTCGCTGCGGGTGGCCTTGGCCAGGGCCTCCGCCGCTGTCCGGGCGTCGTATTCCAGGTTGTTGTCCAGCACCCGGCCCTTGATGAGCTCCCTTGCCTCCAGGGCGTCGCCGGCCTGCTTGATGAGGTTCTCGCCGATGCCGTCCTTTCCCACCTGGAGAATGGTGTCAATGCTGTTTGCCAGAGCCCGCAGCTGGGCCCGCTGTTTGCTTGTCAATTCCATCCAATACTCCTTTTAGACGTTCACTTCTTCAAATACGTTCTCAGTTTCTCCGCAAAGGCCTCCAGCGCCTTGCCCCGGTGGGAGATCTCCGCCTTCTCCTCCTCCGTCAGCTGGGAGAAGGTCTTCGCCTTCTCCGGCACGAAGAAGATCGGGTCGTAGCCAAAGCCTCCCTCCCCCATGGGGGCAAAGGCAATGGTGCCGGGGCAGGTGCCCTCCGCCGTCAGCTCGTCCCCGTTGGGGAACACGCAGGCGATGGCGCAGTCAAACCGGGCGGCCCGGGTGGTCTGGCCTTTCATGCTGTTCAGCAGCAGACGGTAGCGGCCCGTATCGTCCAGGCCCTCGCCGCCATAGCGGGCGGAGTAGACGCCGGGCCCGCCGTTCAGGGCGTCCACGCAGAGGCCGGAGTCGTCGGCAATCGCCGGGAGCCGGGCCGCCGCGCAGACGGCCCTGGCCTTCAGCATGGCGTTTTCCGCGAAGGTCTCGCCGGTCTCCTCCACCTCCAGATCCAGCCCCAGATCCTGGGGGCTCACCACCTCGATGCCCAGAGCCTCCAGAATATGGGCCATCTCCCGCAGCTTGCCGGCGTTGCGGGTCGCCAATACGAATTTCATAGGTTCTCCTCCTTCTCCGCCGGACCGCCCAGGCGCCGGCGGAGAATTTCTAAAATGTAGTGGATGGATACCATCCGCATGTCCAGAAAATATCGCAGGTCCTTGGCCGCGGGGACCGCGCTCAGATGGACCCCAAAATCTGCCGCTGAACCGCCAGCAGCTCCTTACAGCCCTTGGCGCACAGCCGCACCAGGTCCTGCTGCTCCGTCAGGGTGAAGGAGCGGCCCTCGCCGGTGCCCTGGAGCTCGATCAGCTCCCCCAGCTCGTTCATCACGCAGTTCAGATCTACCTGGGCGCGGCTGTCCTCGCTGTACTGGAGATCCAGCAGCGCCGTGTCCTCCACAATGCCGGCGGAGACGCCGGCGACATAGTGCCGGACGGGGCTGGCCCCCAGCACGCCCTCCTCCGCCAGCCGGCGGCAGGCCAGGGCCAGGGCGATGAATCCGCCGGTGACGGAGGCGGTGCGGGTGCCCCCGTCCCCCTGGAGCACGTCGCAGTCCACGGTGATGGTGTGCTCCCCCAGCTTCTTCATGTCCACGGCGGCCCGGAGGGACCGGCCCACCAGCCGCTGGATCTCGGCGCTGCGGGGGCTGAGCTTCAGCTTGGCGATGTCCCGCTTGCTCCGCTCCCGGTTGGCCCTGGGCAGCATGGAGTACTCCGCCGTCACCCAGCCCTGGCCGTAGGGCACATGGGGCGGCACCCGGTCCTCCACGCTGGCGCAGCAGAGGACCTTGGTGTCGCCGCATTCGATCAGGCAGCTGCCCTCGGCGAATTGTACAAAGTCAGTCGTGATTTTAATCGGGCGCAGTTCATTGAACGCCCGGCCATCGGCTCTGGTCATACCTTCGCTTCCCTCCTATTGCCCACCAGCAGGCCAATCAGCATAAGCACCGGGCCCGCCATAAACGCAAGTACAGCCGGCAGGCTGTTTGCAAACGCAAACTCACACCCGCAAAGAAAGAGGACTGCTCCCAAAATCATAATTTTAATGCTCAAAATTCCCTTATCCATGATACTATCTCCCTGTTCTCCGTCTCAGATGATCGCTTCCGCGTACTCCTCCGCGTCGAAGGGCTTCAGGTCGTCGATCCCCTCGCCGATGCCGGCGAACTTCACCGGCACCCCCAGCTCCTGGGCGATGGCCACGGCGATGCCGCCCTTGGCGGTGCCGTCCAGCTTGGTGAGAATGATGCCCGTCAGGCCCGCCGTCTCCTTGAAGGCCCTGGCCTGGGTCAGGCCATTCTGGCCGGTGGTGGCGTCCAGCACCAGCAGCGTCTCCCGGGCCGCGCCGGGGCACTCCCGGTCAATGATCTTGGTGAGCTTGGCCAGCTCCGCCATGAGGTTCGCCTTGTTGTGGAGCCGTCCGGCGGTATCGCAGAGGACCACGTCCACCCCCCGGGCCTTGGCGGCCTGGAGGGCGTCGAAGAGCACCGCGCCGGGGTCCGCTCCCTCGTGCTGCCGGACGATCTCGCACCCGGCCCGCTCCGCCCAGATCTCCAGCTGGTCCGCCGCCGCCGCCCGGAAGGTATCCGCCGCGCAGAGCAGGCACCGCTTGCCGCACATCCGCAGCAAATAGGCCAGCTTGCCGATGGACGTGGTCTTGCCCACGCCGTTGACGCCGATGAACAAGAAGACGCAGGGAGACGTGGAGACGTTCACCTCCGTGGTGCCCACGTCCAACAGCTCCACCAGCACCTTCCGCAGGGCGGCCTTGACCTCCTCCTGGTCCCGGAGCCCCTCCTGCCGGACCCGCTGGCGCAGGCGCTCCACGGTCCCCAGGGCCGTCTCCATACCAAGATCCGCCAGGATCAGCGTCTCCTCCAGCTCCTCAAAGAAGGCCTCGTCGGCCTCGGTGAAGGTGGAAAAGAGATTCGTTGTGATTTTTTTCAGCTTGTCAAATAGACCCATGGTGTCCTCCTTCATCTATCAAGGGCTCCGAGAGACGGTTTCGCGTCTCCCCGCCCTGTTTCCTCAGAGCCTGTTCAGGATCTCAGAGCCTGTTTAATATCTCGACGTGTATGGATTGGCGAGTGGATTTTTTGCCCTGCAAGGCAAAAATCCGCAGGCATCCTGACGGATGGCAAGGA
>JAAWIL010000086.1 GCA_022796315.1 Oscillibacter sp.
TGGATTTTTTGCCCTGCAAGGCAAAAATCCGCAGGCATCCTGACGGATGGCAAGGATTTTTAACGCAGTCAGGGCGGATAATACGCCGCCAAGACATGCACGGGGAGATTTTAAACAGGTTCTAATACTTGAACATCCCGGTGAACTTGTGGTATTCTTGTGGAAAACCGGGCCGCGCGCCCGCACAGGAGGCCGGATATGCTGCACATCGGATGTCACCTCTCCTCCTCCAAAGGCTTCGCGGCCATGGGCCGCCAGGCGCTGGAGCTGGGGGCGGATACCTTTCAGTTCTTCACCCGCAACCCCCGGGGAAGCCGGGCCAAGGACCTGGACCCCGCCGACGCGGCGGCTCTGGCGGAGCTTCTGCGGGCCAACCGCTTTGCCCCGCTGATTGCCCACGCGCCCTACACCCTGAACCTCTGCGGCGCGGAGGAGTCCAGCCGGACCTTCGCCCTGGAGACCATGGCCGACGATCTCCGCCGGCTGGAATACCTGCCGGGGCAGTTCTATAACTTCCATCCCGGCAGCCACGTGGGCCAGGGCACGGAGGCCGGCATCACCTGGATCGCCCAGGCCCTGAACGCCCTGCTGACCCCGGACCTCCACACCACGGTGCTGCTGGAGACCATGGCCGGCAAGGGCAGCGAGGTGGGCGGCCGCTTTGAGGAGCTCCGGGAGATCCTGGACCGGCTGGACCTGCCGGAGAAGGCCGGCGTCTGCCTGGACACCTGCCATGTCTCCGACGCCGGGTACGACCTCATCGGCGACCTGGACGGCGTGCTGACGGAGTTCGACCGCCGGATTGGCCTGGACCGGCTGAAGGCCGTCCATCTGAACGACAGCAAGAATCCCCCAGGCAGCCGCAAGGACCGCCACGCGTGCATTGGAGAGGGCGCCATCGGTCTGGAGGCGCTGACCCGGGTGGTGCGCCACCCGGCGCTGCGGGACCTGCCCTTTTGTCTGGAGACCCCCAACGAGCTGCCTGGCTACGCCCGGGAAATCGCCCTGATGCGGGAGCGGGCGAAATAGAGCCGGACCACTTGAAAATCGGTGCCCCGATTTCCGGGGCGGGCAAAGCCCGCGGCACAGAACATGTGCCGCGGGCTTTGCCTAGGAAGTCCGCCGTCAGGAGCGGGGAGCCGCCGCCTCCGGCAGAGTTCTGGAGACGGCTGTGGAAAACGCCTTGGAAAATCCCTTGGAAAGCGGTCTACTTTCTCTTCCCGCCGCATAGGTTGTCCCAGAGGTGAGCGATATGCGTATATTTTCCGCCGGAACCCGGCGGCGTCTGCGGGCCCTGGGCCTGGCTGCGGGAACCCTCTGGGCCGTCTGTATCACCGCCGGCAGCGACACCGCCGCCGGCGCCATGGAGGCCCTGGGACAGGCCCTGCCCCTGCGGGCCCTGCGCTGGGAGTTGGGGGACCTGTGGTATCAGGACCAGCTCTCTCCCGCCGTCGCCGTGACCCTGGGGGAGTCACCCCTGCTTCTGGCGGCCCGGCCTGCGGTGGCGGAGCTGCGGCGGCAGGAGGAGTTCGTCCCCCAGAACGGCGGCGGGGAGGGGGAGGAGTCCGTGTCCGTCCCGGTGGAGGAGACCCCCCTGGAGGCCCCGGAGGCCGCCGACAACGGCGTGGCCGCCCGGACTCTGATCCCCACGGACCCCAGCGGCTACACGGTGGTGGGCCGGGCCTACATCAGCAGCAGCCGGGAGGAGCCCCTCTCCATCCCGGCCATTCAGGAGGGGACCTTTGACGCCGAGCTGACGCCGGAGAGCCCCCAGATCCTGATCCTCCACTCCCACGGCAGCGAGGGCTACACCCCCGCGGAGGACCCGGGCATCGTCTGGTCCGGGGACTACCGGACCACGGACGCCCGCTGCAACGTGGTGGCGGTGGGGGACGCCATGGCGGAGGCCTTCGTGGAGGCGGGGATCTCCGTGCTCCACGACCGGACCCTGTACGACTATCCCTCCTACTCCGGGGCCTATGACCGCTCCCTGGCGGCCATTCAGAGCTACCTGGCCCAGTATCCCTCCATCCGCTTCATCCTGGATGTCCACCGGGACGCCATTGAGGACAGCCAGGGGAACCAGTACAAGGTGGTCTCCACCATCGAGGGCGAGGGCACCTCCGCCCAGATGACCCTGGTGGTGGGCAGCGACGGCAGCGGGCTGACCCATCCCCGCTGGATGGAGAATCTCAAGCTGGCGGTGGCCCTCCAGCAGGACCTCCTGACGGAGTACCCCACGCTGATGCGGCCCATCCTCCTGCGAAACTCCCGGTACAACCAGCACGCCACCACCGGGTCCCTTCTGGTGGAGGTGGGCGCGGCCGGGAACTCCCCGGAGGAGGCGGCCCTGGCGGGGCGGCTCTTCGCCCAGCGGATGGCCGCCGTGCTGGAGGCCCGGAGCAAATAGCCGGTCCGGTCTCCTGGTCCTCCAAACGCAAAACAGCCCGTGCTCCCTTGAGAGAACCCCCATAAAGAATGCGGCCCCCGCTGAAAAGCCCTTGTTTTTCAGCGGGGGCCGCATTATAATGATAATGATCTCACAGCAAGCTGTCCTGGATCGGAGGGGAATACGGATGTATATTGAAAAATACTGGTATCACTACATCGGCGGCACCGACGACAGCCTGACCCTGGTGGACTATCTCTGTGACAAGGGGCAGGCGGAGCTCTCTCTGAGCGAGATCTTCGCTGACACCGGTCTTGACCGCCAGCACGGGGACTTCCGCACCTCCCTTGACCTGGCGTACACGGATGCCGAGGGAAATTGTCATGACTTCTGCTATGCCATAGACCTGGTCACCGATCTGGCGGCGCTCCTCCTGGAGAGCAGAAAAAGCGGAGGGGTTCACATCAGCGACCTCTTTGACAGCGAGGACCGGGACCTCTTCGTGAAGCTCACCGCCGCGCCGGAGGAGGATCAGGCCATGAATCGTGTCCTGGCGGACTTCTCCGCCGCCCCTCTTGCCTATGACCTCTCTGAAATGATGGATGCGGAGGATCTTCAGGAAATGGCGCGGGACTGCGAGGCGGTCCGTGCGGAACTGTATGAACCGTAATCTGGGGCAATCGCAAAGGGCAAGGCAAACCATTCTGGCTTGCCCTGCCCTTCATTTGTTTCCGGGGCCTGTCTCCAGAGACAGGCTTGTCCTTTTTCGCAGCCTATGGATCAGTCCATCACATAGGGCAGCAGCGCGATCTGCCGGGCCCGCTTGATGGCCTCCGTCAGCTGGCGCTGGTGCATGGCGCAGGTGCCGGTGGTCCGGCGGGGCAGGATCTTGGCCCGCTCAGAGATGAAGCGGCGCAGCTTGGCGGCATCCTTATAGTCGATGGACTCGCATTTCTCAGCACAGAACTGGCAGACCTTGCGGCGCTTGCCGCGAGGCCGTGCGGGTCTCGATTCACGATCAAAAGCCATGAGAGTTCCTCCTTATTTCAAAATGAGTGCGGGTTCGCCCCGGGAGCCCTTCCGGCATCCCGCGGCTCCCGCGTCAGAACGGCAGCTCGCCGTCCTCTTCACCCAGCTCGGCAAATTCCGAGGGTCCGACAGGCACGGAACGCGCCGGAGCGCCATACGCTGGAGGGGCGCCATAATCTCCGGAGGGAGCGCCGTCCCGCTTGGAGTCGCCGAAATAGACGTTGTCCGCCACCACCTCGGCGCTGCGGCGCTTGCCGCCGTCCCGGTCGGTCCAGTCGCGGATCTGCAGCCGGCCCTCCACCACCGCCATGCGGCCCTTGGTGAAGTACTTGCTGACGAATTCCGCCGTGTTCCGCCAGGCGACAATGTCGATGAAATCCGTCTCCTTCTCGCCGCTCTGGGTCTTGAAATCCCGGTCCACGGCTAAGGAGAAGGACGTCACGGCGGTGCCGTTTCCTGTGCGGCGCAGCTCCGGGTCGCGGGTCAGGCGGCCCATCAGGATGATTCTGTTCAGCATGGAGCCTCCTTACGCGTCCTTGCAGACGATCAGGGAACGCATAATTCCGTCACTGATCCGGAACACGCGGTCCAGCTCCCGGGGGAAATCCGGCTCGCTGGTGAAGCTCATCAGCACATAATAACCGTCATTCTTGTAGTTGATGGGATAAGCCAGCTTGCGGCTGCCCCACTCCTCCACCTCCACGGCGGAGCCGTTCTGCTCGGCCAGGGACCGGAACTTGGCCACCAGCGCGGCAGTGCCCTCCTCGCCCTGTGCAGGGTCGATGATATACACCGCCTCGTAATTGGCAGAAACCTTTGCCATTGTTGCACCTCCTTTTGGACAAATGGCCCTCATTCTTCAGATGAGAGCAAGGATTACCCGTAAATGCCGGGCTTTATCATTATATAAGAATTCCGGGGAATGTCAAGAGAATTTTTCCTGAGACGTTCTCTCTTTCCCCCTGTGTCAAATACCACTTGCCCTTTCTGATATTTTCATCTATAATATGCCTGGAATGCTGGTCCGGGAAACCGGGCCAGCGGAATCCTATGGCAAACACGGAGGGTCCCACCATGGAAAAAGTCTTAATCGTTGACGACAGTATTTTACAGGCCACCCAATTAAAATCCATTTTGGACGAGGAGTATGACGTCACCATGGTCCACACCGCCCAGGACGGGCTGCGCCTTGCCGCCTCCGGGGAATTCGCCCTGGTGCTGCTGGACGTGGTCATGCCTGATATGGACGGCTTCATGCTGCTGAAAAAGCTTCAGGAAGAGATCATTACCCAGCACATCCCGGTCATCCTGATTACCAGCCTCAACGACATTGAACACGAGCAAAAGGGCCTCACCCTGGGGGCCGTGGACTATATTGTCAAGCCCTTCCACCCTCTGATCGTCCAGGCCCGGGTCAACACCCACGTCAAGCTCTACCAATACCGCAAGCAGGTGGAGGACCAGTCTATGACCGATCAGCTCACCGGCGTGTCCAACCGCCGGCGGCACGACCACTACAGCACGGTCAAATGGCAGGAGGCCGCGCGGCTTCAGGTTCCCTTCTCCATCTGCATGTTTGACATTGACAAATTTAAAGTCTACAACGACACCTTCGGCCACCCCGCCGGGGACCGGGTCATCGCCGCCGTGGCTCAGACCGCCTCGGAGCACCTGCGGCGCAGCACGGACTTCTTCGCCCGCTACGGCGGGGAGGAGTTCGTGGCCTTCCTGATCGGCGACGACGCGGAGAAGGCCTTTTCGCACCTGAAGAAGATCCGCCAGGCGGTGGAGGATCTCCACATTCCCCACAGCCCCTCGGTGTCCCCCTGGGTCACCGTCAGCATCGGCGGCGTCACCGTGATGCCCCGGGTGGAGTCTTCCTATGACACGTATCTGAAAATCGCGGACACCATGCTCTATGACGCCAAGCGCTTTGGCAGGAACCAGGTGGTCTGGTCCGACGGACGGACCAACCACTGGCGGGAAAAAAACATCTGACCCCTACCGGGGAGAAGAAAGGACGCCATGGGACTTTTTGATCGCTTCAAAAAAAAGGAACCGCCTCCGAAGGAGGAGCTCCAGGAAGAGGAGGAGACCCGAATCTACTCCGGAATGCGGGTAGAGGTCACCACCCTGGAAAACCGCCTGCTTTTCGACGGCAAGCTCATGAGCCCCTGGAACGGCCAGGCGGAGCTCTACCAGTTCTCTCAGGATCTGAATTCCGGGGACCTGCCCTCTGCGGACGCGCCCTCCGGGGAGGCGCCCTCTGAGGAGCCGGAGCCCGTCCGGGTGCTGATCCGGGGCTACAACGACCGCACCCGGAAGGCGGTGTATATGGAGGGAAGCATCTCCCCGCTGCCCAAGCACATCTGGCACGTGGAGGACCTGGTGATCTGCAAGGAGAACAACGACCGGGCCTTCTTCCGGCTGGACACCAACGTGGACGCGGCCTTCACCCCCTTCGGCGGCTTCGGCGTCCGGGAGGAGCATCCCTGCCGGCTGGTGAACATCAGCATCGGGGGCGCCTGCATCAGCACTCCCTACGTCTTCCACGACGGCGACAAGCTCCTTCTGAAGGTGAAGCTGCTGGAGGACCGGGATACCTCCATTGTCTTCTGCCAGGTGCTGCGGATCATTGAGAAGGACGGCGGAAGCTTTGAGTACGGCTGCCGCTTCCTGGAGCTGAACGAGACGGATCAGGAGAAGATCTCCCAGAGCATCTTCGCCGCCCAGCTGAAGAACCGGGGAACCAACTGAGGAGGGCCGGATCTGCTATCTCATCGGCGTGCGGAAGTCCGTCCGGGCCGCCCTGGGAAAGACCTTTGGGGACACGGTCCATGTGGCGGTCACCCGGCGGCAGCGCGGTCTGACCCGTGAAAAACGTCCCTGGACGGTCCGGCGCGCTGGAACGTCAGAAAAATGGATTGATGAAACAGAAGGTGGAGAAACATGATGTTTCTCCACCCTTTTCGTGTGCCGCTTTGTCCGCAGCCGCACAAAAAACGCTTGCGTATGGGGTCGAAATCGTGTAGACTATGCTTACGAGACAGCAGAGGCAAAAAGGCAGGGCATGAGGGAGTACCAGCCCTCCACGCCCCTATACAGGAGACACGTTAAGCACAGTCCCACACAGCAGAAATTTTCTGCGTCCAAAGTTCATTATAACGGTTTTCCCGGCAATCATCAATGGGGAAATCCGGTGGACGTGTGCGTAGCTTCAGCGGTGTAGGGATCAGCCCTGCGCCGCTTTTGTTATCTTGATGGGAACACCTGCGGGGGCCGGGAGACCCGCCCCCAAAGGCCGAACCATTGAGACGGGGGAACCCCTATAAAAAAACGAAGGAGAGACCGATATGCGTAAAAAAGTTCTGTCCCTCGCGCTGGCCCTGGCGATGTGCCTGGGTCTGACCGTCCCCGCCCTTGCGGCAGAGAAGCCAAAAGATGCAAAAGAGGCGTTTCAAAATGTCTCTTTGCGCTATCCTCTGGGCAATGGCGTTGACGGAACCTTTGATTTCGGCATCAGCGTAGAAAAACCCTGGACCCAGTTTTATCAGGATTGGATTGAGGAAGACGGCAAAGAAGTGACCCATGCTATGGACGGTTACCTCGTGATGCGGAAGAACACGGTTTTTACCCTGACCAATTCCGACCCCGCCGGCAGCACCTCCTTTATGCGGATCTATCTGACCACCTATACCAATCGCGGGAATAACCGGTATGAGCATGAAGCCTGGCCCCACCGCGAGTATTTGACCCGCAAGGATGGTTTTCTCGGTGATGAGTGTGATCCGGATGATGCCGGCGGCCTGGTAGAGCTGACGGGCGGGCAATCCTTCCAGTTCACTCTGCCGGATGCGGGCGCGGACGTTATCTACGAGCTGGAAATTGAAAAATACTATCCGGAATTTGAGCATGAGACCACAGACGAAGCGGGAAACACCTATCCTGTCACGCCCTATTGGTACCGCTATCTGTACCTGAAGGTGGATGAGGCCGCCGTGGACCAGGGCCTGAAGGATCTGGGAGACGCAGGAACCTCCCCTGAGCCCGCCGCCCCCGCCGCCGGGAACAGGTTCACCGACGTGGCGGACTCCTCCCCCTACAAGGACGCCATCCTCTGGGCGGTGGAAAAGGAGATCACCTCCGGCACCACCAAAACCACCTTCTCCCCCAACACGAACTGCTCCACCGCGCAGATTCTCACGTTCCTCTGGCGGGCCAACGGCTCCCCCAAGCCCGCCAAAAGCAATCCCTTCACCGATGTGAAGAGCGGTGAGTACTTCACGGACGCCGCCGTCTGGGCCCACGAGAAGGG
Source organism: Oscillibacter sp. (assembly GCA_022796315.1). Lineage (GTDB taxonomy): Bacteria > Bacillota > Clostridia > Oscillospirales > Oscillospiraceae > Oscillibacter. The sequence goes on from JAAWIL010000086.1 coordinate 7,734, forward strand.
CCTGGTCTCCGGCACGGCCTTCGGCGGGAGCACCCCCTGCACCCGCGCCATGGCGGTGACCTACCTCTGGAAAGCGGCGGGCAGTCCCAGCGCCAAGGCCGCCAGCTTCACGGACGTCCCCGCTGACGCGGACTACGCCAACGCCGTAGCCTGGGCCGTGGAGCAGGGCGTGACCGCCGGCACCTCCGACACCACCTTCTCCCCGGACAAGGTCTGCACCCGGGGACAGATTGTCACCTTCCTCCATCGGGCCTCCGCCTGATGCCGCGCCTTCCGCCCCCCGGGACCAGACGGTCCCGGGGGGATTTTTATGGGGGAGTTCCCCCAGCAGGTGAACTCCCCCTTGCGATCCTATGCCTCAGCCGCAGTCCCACGTATAGAACACATCGGAAAAATCCCGGCGCTTCAGAGCCTGTTTAAAATCTCCCCGCGCATGTCTTGGCGGCGTATTATCCGCCCTGACTGCGTTAAAAATCCTTGCCATCCGTCAGGATGCCTGC
>JAAWIL010000087.1 GCA_022796315.1 Oscillibacter sp.
CTTGCCATCCGTCAGGATGCCTGCGGATTTTTGCCTTGCAGGGCAAAAAATCCACTCGCCAATCCATACACGTCGAGATATTAAACAGGCTCTAAGAAAGGGGATTTCGATGGAAAAGAACGGGCGGGACTGGATCAAGCTCCTGACATTGACCCTGTGCGCGGTTTTGCTTTTCGTGAATTTCCAGCAGGGGAGGCGGCTGGAGGAGCTGGAACGCCGGGTGTCCGACGCGCAGATTGCGATTATGGACGATATCCGCAATATGGAATCCTCCGTTTACCGGCAGATGGAGGAGGCCAACACCCTGGTTCGGGATTGGGAGTACAGCACCTCTGTGAATGAAAACCGCTGGCTGCTGGTGGACCTCTCCGTGACTTTGAAGGAGTGGCAGGCGGACACGGTGGCGGAACTGCTGTGGAGCAGTGGAAACGCCTCCATGAGAGAGGGGTATGTCCCCCTTTTGGGGGACGCCGCCGGGCGGTTCCGCGGAACATTGGAGTTGCCTCTGTCTGAGTTCTCCGGGGATTTGCAGTTTGATGTGAAGATTGTCAATGGCGAGGTGCAGCGCCGAGAAAGGCTGGGAGGCTGGCAGGACGTTGCGATGCTGCTGCCTCTGCAGATTTCCAGCAGCGGCTACGGCGGACCGGAATATCAGAACGGCATATTTTCTGTAGATAATTACTGTTTGTATTTGATTAACCGGGTCGGCGAGTTCGCGGCGGCGGAGGAGCCGGTGTTCTTCCTCCAGAGAAACGGGGTAACCGTCTGGGAGGCAGAGGCCGCCGCGCTGGAGGAAGGCGGGTATTTCACTGACGGGACCGCAGAGGCGGAAGGTCAGGCGGGAGACACCATGGCGATGTTCTTCACCTGCCGGGATGCCAGCGGCCTGCGCTATACCTTCCCGCTGGAGAGCTGGGAGATCGCCAAGGACATCATCCGGAATACGGCCCCGGCGGCGAGCCCGATATTGTCCTGGGATTGAGGAGAACCTATGCGCAACATCGCCTTAAAACTCATGTATAACGGCACCGCCTATCACGGCTGGCAGGTGCAGAAAAACGCGGTCACGGTCTGCGAGACACTGCAAAGGGCCCTGGAGAAGATCACCGGGGCCCCGGTGCATCTCACCGGATGCGGGCGCACCGACGCCGGCGTCCACGCGGAGCGCTATGTGGCCAACTTCCGCACGGAGAGCCGCATCCCCGTGGAGCGGCTGCCCTTTGCCGTGAACACCCATACGCCGGAGGACATCGCCGTCCGGGAGGCGCTGGAGGTGGACGAGGGGTTCAATGCCATCGGGTCCTGCATCAAGAAGGAGTACACCTACCGGATCTATAACTCCCGTGTGAAGAACCCCTTCTATGTGAACCGGGCTTACTTCTATCCCAAGCGGCTGGATGAGGCCTTTTTGGACCGGGCGGCGAATCTGTTTGTGGGGACCCACGACTTCGCGGCGGTGCGGTCCGTGGGCACGGAGACGAAGTCCACCGTCCGCACGATCTACTGGTGCGGCGTCACCCGCCAGGGGGAACTGCTGGAACTCCGGGTCTGCGCCGACGGATTTCTGTATAACATGGTACGGGCCATTACCGGCACGGTTCTCTACGCGGCGGAGGGGAAATTCCTTCCGGAGGACATCCCCGCGATTTTGGAGAGCAGAGACCGGACGGCGGCGGGACCCACCGCACCCCCCGGCGGGCTGTACCTGACAAGACTTTGGTATGAGGATGAACGGCTCAATGACTGAGGGAAAGCGAAAGGGGCCCCAGGACGGGGAGAAGCAGCGGCCCGGCGGGCTGAGGCGGTTTTTGATCTTTTTGCTGGTGCTGGTGTCGGTGCTGGGCGTGGTGATGGCGGCGGCCTACCGGGACGGAACCGGCTTTGATGTGCTGCGCCGCAGTCTCAGCTACCGGGGCAAGACCTCCGGGGGCCAGACAGTCTACAAATATGACGCCGGGGCCCGCAACCGTTTTGCCAATCTGGACGGTGCCCTGGTGATCCTGTCCGACACCCACCTGCAGGTGCTGAGCGAGGAGGGGGAGGAGGTCTGGTCCACCACGGTGAATATGAAGGCCCCGGCCCTGCACCAGAGCGGAAACCGGGCGGTGGCCTATGACGTGGGCGGTACGGAGCTCTATGTGGTGGGTCCCACGGGAGAGCTGATGCACCAGAGCGTCAAGGAGACGGAGCCGCTGCTCTCCGCCCGGCTCAACGAGGACGGCTGGCTGGCCGTGACGGCGGAGAAGCAGACCTACAAGGGCTGCGTCACCGTGTACAACCAGGGACTGGAGGCGGTGTTCGCCTTCAACTCCTCCGACCGGTTTGTGACGGACGCCTGCGTGGGCCGGGGAGGGCGGTATCTGGCCGCGGTGACCCTGGGCCAGGAGACCGGCGTGTTCGTCAGCAGCGTGGTGCTCTACAACATGGAGGAGGAGCAGCCCATGGCCAGCTATGACATAGCCGACGGGCTGGTGGCCGCCATCGCGGAGCATAACGGCCGGCTGGTCACCGTGTCCGACACCTGCCTGACCCTGGCGGAGCTGGGGGGGACGGTCGCGGCCACATACTTTTACAGCGACGTGTACCTCCGGGGGTACACCCTGGGCGGGGAGGAGTTCCTCGCCCTGCTCCTGAACCGCTACCAGTCCGGCAGCGTGGGGCAGCTGGTGACGCTGGACCGGAACGGCGCCGTGCTGGGCTCCCTGGAGGTCAGCCAGGAGGTGCTGGGCCTCTCCGCCGCCGGACGGTATCTGGCGGTGCTGTATGCGGACCGGCTGGTGATCTACAACCAGGATCTGCAGGTATACGCCTCCCTGAACGGCACGGACTTCGCCTCCGGCGTGCTGATGCGGCCGGACGGGTCGGCGCTGCTGCTGTCGGCCAGCTCCGCCAGGCTGTTCCTGCCGTGACCTGCGGCGGTCCCTCCAGGAAGTGCTGTTTTGGGCGCCGGATTTCCAGGCCTTCCGGGTTTTGCGGAAAGTGTGAGAATTTAGCCCATGTGTTCACAAAACATTTACAGGCGGAAAGGTAGGCAATCGTGACAATACCTGTTATAATAGACCTCATTGCGGCGGCGGTGCTGGCGGGTTTCGCGCTCTTTGGAGCCCGGCGGGGCCTCTTCCGGACGCTGGCGGGGATTTTGATCATCGTTCTGGCCATGGTGGGAGCCCGGATGGCGGCCGGCGCGGCGGCTCCCCGGGCGGCGGAGTTTCTGACGCCGGTCATGGAGCGCCATATCCAGCGCCAGCTGGATAAAACGCTGCCCCCCGTCCCCGACGTCCCGGGACAGATGCCGGAGGACGCCGCCTATGGCCCGGAGGAGCTTCTGGAGCTGCTGGGCATGGGGGGAGCGCAGCTGGAGACCCTGGCGGAGGAGATCCGGGAGACGGTCCGGGACACCGGGGCCTCCCTGCTGACGGCGGCGGCCGGGAGCATGGTGGAGTCGCTGCTCTACGGCGCCTTTTACGCGCTGGCCTTTACGGCGGCGGCGGTGGTGCTGCGTCTGGCGGCAAGGGTGCTGGACCAGGTGCTGAAGCTGCCGGTGCTCCATGGCGCCAACGCCCTCGGCGGCGCGGCGGCGGGACTGCTGGAGGGCGCCTTGGTGCTGCTGGTGCTGACGCTGGTGCTGCAGAGGCTGGGCGCGCCTCTGGAGGGAAGCCGGCTTTTGAAAATCGTTTACGTATTTTTATAATTCATAGGGCGCGGTCCGCAGGCCTGCGGCCAATGGGTTTTTGGAGGTTATCAACAATGCAGCCTACACTTTGTTCAAAATGCAAGAAAAATGTCGCGGTGGTGTTCATTTCCAAACTGGATGGGGAGAAGACCACCAATGAGGGGCTCTGCCTGAAGTGCGCCAAGGACCTGGGACTGCCCCAGGTGGACGAGATGATGAAGCGCATGGGGATCTCCGACGAGGATCTGGAGACACTGAACAGCGAGATGCTCCAGGCCATGAGCGGTGTGGAGAATCTGGAGGATCTTCCCAGCGGCGAGGACGGCGACGGGGAAGAGGAGGAGGGCAAGACCGCCACCTTCCCCTTCCTGAACCGCCTGTTCTCCAGCGGCGACACCCCCAAGAGCGGCGAGAGCGCCGAGGAGGGGGAGAAGCGGGAGCGCCGGGAGAAGAAGGAGCCTAAAAACGGAAAGCGAAAGTACCTGGAGGGCTACTGCATCTCCCTGACCCAGCGGGCCAAGGAGGGCAAGCTGGACCCGGTGATCGGCCGGGCCCAGGAGATTGAGCGGGTGGTCCAGATTTTGAACCGCCGCCAGAAGAACAACCCCTGTCTCATCGGCGAGCCCGGCGTGGGCAAGACCGCCATCGCCGAGGGCCTGGCCCAGCGGATTGTGGAGGGCGATGTGCCCTTCAAGCTGCGGGAGAAGGAGGTCTACCTGATGGACCTCACCGCCCTGGTGGCGGGCACCCAGTTCCGCGGCCAGTTCGAGAGCCGGATGAAGGGCCTCATCGACGAGGTGAAGCGCCTGGGCAACATCATTCTGATGATCGACGAGGTCCACAGCATCGTGGGCGCCGGCGACGCCGAGGGCAGCATGAACGCCGCCAACATCTTAAAGCCCGCCCTCTCCCGGGGGGAGATCCAGGTGATCGGCGCGACCACGTTTAACGAGTACCGCAAGTCCATTGAGAAGGACACCGCCCTGGAGCGGCGCTTCCAGCCGGTAACGGTGAACGAGCCCTCCATTGAGGACTCCGTGCAGATTCTCCGGGGCCTGGCCCCCAACTATGAGCAGTTCCACGGCGTGAAGATCTCCGAGGGGATTCTCCGCCAGGCGGTGCTGCTCAGCGAGCGGTACATCACGGACCGCTTCCTGCCGGACAAGGCCATCGACCTCATTGACGAGGCCTGTTCCGACCTGAATCTGAAGGACCCGGACATCTCCCGGCGGATGCAGATCCAGCGGGAGAGGGAAGACTACGAAAAGGAACGGACCATGCTGGAGGAGAAGGAGGAGAAGGCCGACGAGGACTACGCCCGTCTGGCGGAGCTCAAGAGCCGGGACATGCAGCTGGGCACGGAGCTCAACGCCCTGCTGGAAAAGGGCGATCCCCAGCTGTCCATGGAGAACCTGGCCCACGTGATTGAGCTGTGGACCAAGATCCCCGCCTCCCGCATCCGGGAGCAGGAGTTCCAGCGCCTGAGCCAGCTGGACCAGCGGCTGAAGGAGCACATCATCGGCCAGGACGAGGCCGTGGAGGCGGTGTCCGCCGCCGTCCGCCGGAACCGGGTGGGCATCTCCCCCAAGCACAAGCCCGTCAGCTTCATCTTTGTGGGTCCCACGGGCGTGGGCAAGACGGAGCTGGTGAAGCAGCTGGCCACGGACCTCTTCAACACCCCGGACGCCCTGATCCGGCTGGATATGTCCGAGTTCATGGAGAAGCACTCCGTGTCCCGGATCGTGGGCTCCCCGCCGGGCTATGTGGGCTATGACGAGGCCGGCCAGCTGACGGAGAAGATCCGCCGCAAGCCCTACGCCGTCGTGCTGTTTGACGAGATTGAAAAGGCCCATCCGGACGTGCTGAACGTGCTGCTCCAGATTCTGGACGACGGCGAGGTCACCGACGCCCACGGCCGGAAGGTGAACTTCGAGAACACCATTATTGTCATGACCTCCAACGCCGGCAGCGCCACCAAGGAGGGCACCGTGGGCTTTGACCGCACCCAGCGGGAGCAGGACGCCGACCGGGCCATGAAGGCCCTGCAGCAGTTCCTGCGGCCGGAGTTCATCAACCGGGTGGACGCGGTGATCACCTTCAACCGCCTCAGCGAGGAGAACTTCCAGGGCATCGCCCGGATCATGCTGGAGGAGCTGGTGGGCTCCCTGCGGGACAAGGCCGTCACATTCACCTATGACAACAACCTGGTCTCCTGGATCACGGACAAGTCCTACTCCAGGACCTACGGGGCCCGGAATCTCCGGCGTACCATCCAGAAGGAGCTGGAGGACCCCCTGGCCACCAGGATCATTGACAGTTATGAGAACCCCATCACTCAGGTAAAGGCCACGGCGGAGGAGGACCAGGTGAAGCTCTACTGCCTGTGACACGGAAGCGGAGGATGCGGAGATTCGGCGCTTTGCGCCGGGGAGGAGACCGATGCTGTTTCGGAAGAATATAGACCCCCGGTGCGCCTACTGCCGCCGGGGCCGGCAGATCAACGAGCGGGAGGTGGCCTGTGTGAAGCGGGGCGTCGTGCCGGCGGAGCACCACTGCCGGGCCTTTCGCTATGACCCCCTGAAACGGACTCCGCCCCGGCCGGCGTCCCTGGACACGGGGAGGCTGCGGGAAGAGGATTTTTCCATCTGAGCGCCTGGTTCGGATCTGTGTCCGGAGGGCGGTTCTAAAAAAATGCTGCATTCAGGCGCGGGGAGATTTTAAACAGGCTCTTAGACAGGCGCCCCGCCGGGGGCGCCTGCCGCGTTTTGGAAGGAGAACGAACGATGAACATCGAAAAGGTCTGGGCGCTGTACTACAGCGCCTCCGGCACCACGGACCGGGCGGTGAACACCCTGGCGGAGGAGCTGGCCGCCAGGCTGGACCTGCCCCTGGAGCGGGTGAGCTTCACGAGGCCCGCGGAACGGGCCAAGGACTATGCCTTCCGGGAGACGGACCTGGTTGTGGTAGGCTGTCCCACCTATGCCGGGCGGATGCCCAACCGGATCATGCCGGATTTCCGGGAGAGACTCCGGGGCGGCGGCGCCTTGGCGGTGCCGGTGGTGCTGTTTGGCAACCGCAGCTATGACGGCTCCCTGGCGGAGCTCCGGGCGGTGCTGGAGGGGAACGGGTTCCGTCCCGTCGCCGCCGGGGCCTTCGTGGGCCGCCACGCCTTCACGGACCAGCTGGGAACGGACCGGCCCGACTGGGACGACAAGAAACGGCTGCGGGACTTCGCGCGTCAGATCGCGGAGAAGATCCAGGGCGGAGACCGGACTCCGGTCCAGGTGCCCGGGGACCCGTCGGCGGCCTACTACGTCCCCAAGGGGAGAGACGGCCAGCCGGTGAACTTTCTGAAGGCCAAGCCCAAGACGGATTTGTCCAAGTGCTGCAACTGCGGCGTCTGTGCCCGGGCCTGCCCCATGGGGGCCATTGACCCGAGGAATGTGGCCCTGGTGCCGGGGCTGTGCATCAAGTGCCACGCCTGTGTGCGCAAGTGTACCCATCACGCCAAGTTTTTTGACGATCCGGACTTCTTGTCCCATGTGGCCATGCTGGAGGAAGCGTTCCAAGAGCCGAAGGAGAACGAGGTGTTCCTATGAGGCGCGTTCGGAGAACGGTCAACACATTGCTGCTGCTGGCGGCGGTCAACGGCCTGCCCATGACGTTTTTCTGGGTCAGCTACGCCAAGGGCACGGAGTGGATGTACCTGCCGCTGCTGGCGATGTACCTCTTTGTGAATATCCGTCCGACCCCGAAGCGGGGCCCCACCCGCCGGATCAGCTGGCTGGACAGCGGGTGTGAGCTGCTGCGGCTTTTTGCCGTTACGGGGACCGTGACGGTTTTGATTCAGCTGGCCCTCCTGGCCGCGGCGATGATCTCCGGGGAAATTACGCTCCAGATTTTGGTGGTAGTGCTGGTGGTGCTGTACCTTTTCCTGGTGGTGCTCCTGGAGGCGATTGTCTTCTGGAACGGCATGATCCGGGTGTACTGCACCTCCGTCCAGCTGGGGATCAAGCACCGAGTTCTGGCGGCTCTGTGCGGCTGGATTCCCCTGGTGAATCTCTGGTATCTGGCAAAGATCCTCCGGATCTGCGGGGACGAGGTGGAGTTTGAGACAGAGAAGTGGGAACTGGACAAGGTCCGGGCGGAGAGCGAGATCTGCAGGACGAAGTACCCGCTCCTGATGGTCCACGGCGTGTTCTTTCGGGACTTCCGCTATCTCAACTACTGGGGCCGCATCCCCAGAGAGCTGATCCGCAACGGGGCCACGGTCTACTACGGACAGCAACAGTCCGCGGCGGCGGTGGAGGACAGCGGGAAGGAGCTGGCGGAGCGCATCCGGCAGATTGTGGAGGAGACGGGCTGTGAGAAGGTGAACATCATCGCCCACTCCAAGGGCGGGCTGGACAGCCGGGCCGCTATCGCCCACTGCGGGATGGCCCCCTATGTGGCGACCCTGACCACCAT
>JAAWIL010000088.1 GCA_022796315.1 Oscillibacter sp.
TCCTTGCCATCCGTCAGGATGCCTGCGGATTTTTGCCTTGCAGGGCAAAAAATCCACTCGCCAATCCATACACGTCGAGATTTTAAACAGGCTCTTACGATGCCGGGCGTCTCATCCCGCAGGCCGGGTGACCTGCAAAACCCCCGAAATCTGGTTGAGCTTCCTCATCAGTGTCTCCAGCTGCCCGCTGTCCCGAATCCGCACCTCCAGCCGGAAGATGGCGAACTCGTCGTGGGTGCTCCGGGAGTTGATCCCCAGCACAAAGGTATTCGTGGTGGACAGCGCCGCGGAGATGTCCAGCAGCAGCCCCTGGCGGTCCTTGCAGATGACCTCCAGGGTGGTGGGGTAGTTCTCGTTGGTGTCTCTGCCCCAGGAGACCTTGATCCACCGGTCCGCCTGGTCTGTGCGCTTCTCCGGGGCGGCGTTGGGGCAGTCGCTGCGGTGGACGGAGACGCCGTACCCCCGGGTGATGAACCCCACGATCTCGTCCCCCGGCACCGGGGTGCAGCACTTGGAGAACTTCACCAGGCAGTTGTCCAGCCCCTCCACAATGATCCCCTGCTCGCTCTTCACCCGCTTGGGCGCGGCGGGACGGGGCTCCTCCCGCTGCTGCGCGGCGGCCTCCGCCGCCTGCTGCTCCAGGTGGTGCTGCCGGATGGCCCGGTTGATCTCCCCCTGCATCCGGCTCACCGCCTTCTGGGCGGAGAAGCCGCCGTAGCCGATGGCGGCGTACATGTCGTCCAAGGTGGGATAGGCCACCTTCTTCAGAAGGCCGGGCAGCAGCTCCGGGTCCGTGACGTCCTTCATGGTCAGCCCGCAGTGCTTCAGCTCCGCCTCAAAGGAGGCCCGTCCGTTGACGATGTTCTCCTCCCGGCGCTCCTTCTTGAACCACTGGCGGATCTTGCTGCGGGCCTCGCTGCTACGGGCGATCTTCAGCCAGTCCCGGCTGGGTCCCCGGGCGGCCTTGGAGGTCATGATCTCCACAATGTCGCCGTTTTTCAGGGAATGGTCCAACGTCACAATCCGGTTATTCACCTTGGCCCCCACCATGTGGTTGCCCACGGCGGAGTGGATGGCGTAGGCGAAGTCAATGGGCGTGGCCCCGGCGGGCAGGTTCTGCACGTCGCCGTTGGGGGTGAAGACGAACACCTCGTCGGCGAACATATCCACCTTCAGGGAGTGGATATACTCCTCGGCGTCGGCGCCCTCCTGGTTCTCCAGCAGCCGCCGGACCCACTCGTAGCGGCCCTCGGTGCCGGCCCCCTGGCCGTTCTGCTTGTACTTCCAGTGGGCGGCCACGCCGTACTCGGCGATCTCGTGCATCTCCCGGGTGCGGATCTGCACCTCGAAGGGGATGCCGTCGGTGCCCATGACCGTGGTGTGCAGGGACTGGTAGCCGTTGGGCTTGGGGGTTCCGATATAGTCCTTGAACCGGCCCAGAATGGGCTTGTAGATGTCGTGGATCACCCCCAGGACGTTGTAGCAGTCCCCCAGGCTCTCCACGATCACCCGGAAGGCGAAGAGGTCAAAGATCTCCTCCAGGCTCTTGTTCTGGTTGAACATCTTGCGGTAGATGGAGTAGGGGTGCTTCATCCGGCCGTAGACGATGTGCTCGATCTTCAGTTCATTGAGCCGCTCGTCGATCTGGATCTGGGTCCGGCGCATAAAGCGCTCGTACTCCCCCCGCTTCTCCTCCAGCTGGGAGGTGATCTCCTCGAAGCCCACCGGGTCCAGATATTTCAGGGACAGGTCCTCCAGCTCCCACTTGATCCGCTGCATCCCCAGCCGGTGGGCGATGGGGGCGTAGATCTCCATGGTCTCCAGGGACTTCTGCTTCTGCTTGGCCGGGGACTGGTACTCCATGGTGCGCATGTTGTGGAGCCGGTCGGAGACCTTGATGAGGATCACCCGGATGTCCTTGCTCATGGCGATGAGCATCTTCCGCAGGTTCTCCATCTGCTCGTCTTCCTTGGTGGCGTATTGAATCCGGGTCAGCTTGCTGACCCCCTCCACCAGGTCCGCCACCGTGGGGGAGAAGAGCTTTGCCACCTGCTCGTAGGTGGCCGGGGTGTCCTCGATCACATCGTGGAGCAGGGCGGCCTCGATGGACTCGCTGTCCAGCCGCAGCTCCTCCGCCACGATCTGCGCCACCGCCAGGGGGTGAATGATATAGGGCTCGCCGCTTTTGCGCTTTTGGTCCTTGTGGGCGTCGTCGGCAAACTGAAAGGCGGCCTTGATCCGCTCAAAATCCGCGGCGGGGTTATAGCCCCGCACGGTCTTTTCCAACAGGTCATACTGTTCCTGAATGGTCATAGGGGGTTCCCTCCTCTTGTGGGATCGTCCCGCAGCCGGGCTAGGTAGGGGCAGGCCGTCAGGTCCGCCTTGCCCTGGATGGGCACCAGACACAGCGAGAGCCGGCCGTCCTGCTCCGTCACGGAGATCAGGCCCCGCTCCCGGAAGACCTCCAGGGCCATGGCGGAGCGCAGGAAGCCGTCGCAGCCGCCGATCCGGGCGGCCATCTGCCGCAGGTAGGGCAGGGCGTCCTCCTCCGCCTTCCCCTGGCGGAGCCGGTGGTCCAGCATCCGCCAGCACAGGGCGAACTGCTCCCGGGAGGGCTGGAGGCGCACCGCCTCCTGGGGCGTCACCGCGCCCCCCTCCACGGCCCGGCGCACCAGCTCCAGGTCCGCCGCCTCGTGGCGGCTGGGGGCCAGGGAGGGCCGCAGGTCAATGAGCTGTAATTGCAGCGTGGTGCTGCCCCGGAAGGTGTTGGCCTGGAGATAGAACGCGGCGTCCACCCGCATTCCCGCCGCGATGCCGCACTCCTCCTCCGTCACGGAGAAGAAGATGGCCTCAAAGCGGCAGGTGCCCTTGCTGAGGCGCAGCTTCAGATGCCGCCCCTGGCCCACGGGCTGGACCGTGTCCACCGTCACCCCCAGCAGGGCGAAGCTGGGCCGGGGATTCCCGGCGCCGTAGGGCTCCAAAAGGCTCAGCTGCTCCACCTGCTCCAGGGTCATCTGGGCCGGGCAGGCAATGGCCGTGTCCAGGTCCAGGGAGCTCACCGGCGGCACGCCCCCGGTGGCGCTGCGGACATAGCGGTTCATCCGGGTCCGGAAGGCGTCGATGTTCTCCTCCGGGATCGTGAAGCCCGCCGCCAGCTCGTGGCCGCCGAAGCCGTCCAGCAGGTCCGCGCAGGACTCCAGGGCGGCGAAGAGGTTCAGCCCGCCGTAGGACCGGCAGGACCCCTTCCCGGTGCCGTCCTTCAGGTGGATCATGAAGCTGGGGCAGGAGTACTTCTCCGCCAGGCGGGAGGCCACAATGCCCACCACCCCCTGGTGCCAGTCCTCGCTGGCCAGGACCAGGGCATGGCGCTCCTCCGTCCGCAGGCAGGCGATCTTCTCGGCGGCGTCCACGCAGATGGACTGCTCCACGCACTGGCGCTCCCGGTTCAGCTCACACAGCGCCCGGGCCAGCTCCTCCGCCCGGACCGGGTCCTCCGTCTCCAGCAGGTCCGCCGCCAGATCCGCCGCCCCCATGCGCCCCGCCGCGTTGATCCGGGGGGAGAGGACGAAGCCGATCTGGATGGAGGTAATGGGCTTGCCCAGCAGGCCCGCCTCCCGCAAAAGGGCGTGGATGCCCACGAAATCCGTGTGGGGCAGGGCCTCCAGCCCGCAGTGGACGATGGTCCGGTTCTCCCCCTCCATCCGCATGACGTCCGCCACCGTGCCGATGGCCGCCAGGGAGCAGTAGCGGGCGAACAGGGCGTCCTCCCGGTTCTCGCCCCCCAGGGCCAGCACCAGCTTCAGCGCCACGCCCACCCCCGCCAGGTGCTTGAAGGGATAGGGGCAGTCCGGCCGGTGGGGGTCCACCACCGCCGCGGCCTCCGGCAGGTCCTCCTTGCACTCGTGGTGGTCCGTGATCACCACGTCCATGCCGATGGAGGCGGCAAAGGCCACCTCCTCGCAGCCCGTGATGCCGCAGTCCACCGTCACCATCAGCGTGGCCCCCTGGTCCCGCAGTCCCTGGATGGCCTCCCGGGACAGGCCGTAGCCGTCCTCAATCCGGTGGGGGATGTGCCGCAGGCAGTGGGCCCCGCAGCTTTTCAGATAGTCCAGCAGCACCACCGTGGCGGTGATGCCGTCCACGTCATAGTCCCCGAAGACCGCGATGGTCTCCTCCTCCGCGATGGCCCGCTGAATCCGGGCCACGGCCCGGTCCATATCCCGCATCGCCATGGGGGAGGCGCCCAAGCTCCGCTCCCGGTCCAGCAGCTCCGCGGCGGCCTCCGGCGCGGCGATCCCCCGGGCCGCCAGCACCGCGGACAGCAGGTACGGGTATCCCGCCTCCCGCAGCAGGGCGACGGTCTGCTCCTCCGGGGTTCCGATGTTCCACTTTTTGAATTTCACCGCCGGCGCCCCCTTTCGTCTTCTCTCTTGGTATAGATGTCCATTATAACTTTAATAGTATAGCAGAAAACCCCGGCCAGGTAAAGAAAAAATCTGCTGAAATCGGGAAAATCCACACAAAAACTTCCCAAACATCCCCCAGGCGCCTCCGCTTCCCCTCCCCCGCCCGCAGCCCGGAAGGTCTGCGTTCTCAAGCTCTGGTCGGACATCCGTCCTCTTTCTCCGTGGACTGACCACAAATGCGTGTTTTTCTCTTTACAAAATAGACACAATCTGCTATGATGTGGTCATCAACAGGGATTCTGTGCAATAATAGCCAAAATCTCTCCGCGCATTTTCACTTTTTCGACAGAGGGAGGCCGCCTATGGACCGGCAGACACTGATCTCAAAAATCGACCGGGCGGTGGAAGGTCTGACCAATGAGCTGACCACCTTCGCCCAGACCATTTTCTCCATTCCCACCCAAAACCCCCCGGGGAACAACTACACCGCCTGTGCCAAAGCCATCGGCGCCATGATGGAGCGCATCGGCATGGATGTGGAGTACATCGAGGTCCCCCAGGACCGGCTGGAGGAGCTGGCCCCCCTGGGCCAGGGACTGCCCCGGGTCAGCGTCCTGGGCTACCTGGGCGGCCGGACCCACCGGCCCAACATCCACTTCACCGGCCACTACGACGTGGTCCCCGAGGGCACCGGCTGGACGGCGGACCCCTACGGCAGCGAGATCCGGGACGGACGGATCTATGCCCGGGGCTCCGCCGACCAGAAGAGCGGCATTGTCTCCGAGCTCTTCGCCGCCTACGCCCTGCAAAAGGCGGGCCTGCGGCTGAACGGCACCTTCATCGCCTCCGCCACCCCGGACGAGGAGACCGGCGGCCAGGCCGGCGTGGGCTACCTGGTGGAACAGGGCTATCTTACCCGGGAGAGCACCGACTACTGCGTCATCACCGAGTGCCTGGACGTGGACAAGGTCTGCATCGGCCACCGGGGGACGCTGTGGTTCGAGGTGGACATCACCGGGCGGCAGAGCCACGGCAGCCAGCCCAGCGAGGGCGTCAACGCCCTGGAGTTCGCCCAGAGGCTGATGCAGGTGGTGGACGAGGACATCCGCCCCCTGATCGCGGAGCCCACGCCCCTGCCGGTCCAGCCTCCCGCCTGCCGCTACACCACTCTGACCCCCACGATCCTCCAGGCCGGGGAGAAGATCAATACCGTCCCCGGCGCCTGCCGCCTGGGATACGACTGGCGGCTGATCCCGGAGCTCAGCATCGCCTGGGCCAAGGAGCAGATCACCGCTGCCTGCGAGAAGGTCAAGGCCTCCCTGCCCGGCAGCGATTACGCCATTCGCTATCTGGAAGAGGACAACCCCACCCTGGTGCCGAAGGACACGGACCTGGTAAAGGCCCTCCTGGCCAGCGGGAAGACCTTCCTGGGCCGGGAGATGGAGTTCTCCGTCAGCCCCGGCATGGATGACCAGAAGTACGTGGTCCAGCGGGGAAAGCTGGACCGTTGCGTGGTCTACGGCCCCGGCCGGCTGACCCTGGCCCACAAGGCCGACGAGTACGCCGTCATCGAGGAGATGAAGACGGCGGCCAAGGTCATGGCCCTCTCCGCCGTGGACCTGCTGGGCCTGTTGGAGTAACCCCGGTAGACGGCGGCGTCCGGCTGTGCTGTTCCACCATCACGGCCGGCAGCACCGCTCTCTATAATAAGAGCCTGTTTCCCGCCTCCCACACATGCCGGGAGACAAAACAGGCCCCAAATCCGGAGGGCCGGACCGACGGGAACCGGCCGGCCTCCACGCCCCTTCAAAACATTCTAATTAGAGGAGGAGAGTTCATTGAAAAAACTGACCCGCGAAGAGCTCAACAAGCAGATCAAAAAAGAAGCCCTCTGCACGCTCCTGCTGACGGCCCTCTGCGCCGCGTGGCACATCATCTGCGGCTTTGCCCTGAACGGCAACGGCAAGCAGATCATGAACATGCCCCAGTGGTTCGTCGTCAGCGTCGGCGGCTCCGGCATCATCGCCATCGTCGGCATTCTCATCTTAACCAGCAAGGTCTTCATCGACTATGACTACGATGACGAAGCCGCCGAGTAACGAAAAGAGGAGGGAAAAACAGTATGACTTCTAATCAGATCACGATCCTCTGCATCATGATCGGGTATCTGGTCCTGAACGTGGCCATCGGCATGTGGATGTCCAAGCGTCAGGAGCAGGCCAGCTCCATGAGCAAGGAGAAAAAGTACTTCATCGGTTCCCGCGGCATGAACGGCCTGGTGCTGGCCATGACCACCATGGCCACCTACACCAGCGTCAGCTCCTTTGTCTCCGGCCCCGGCGCCGCCGGCATGACCTACGGCTATGCCCAGGTCTGGGTTGCCGCCGTGCAGTTCGGCGCGGTGTTCCTGGTGATGGGCGTCCTGGGCAACCGCCTGGCCATCGCCTCCCGCCGGATCGGCGCCGTCACCGTGGCGGGCTACCTGAAGGCCCGCTATAAGTCCGATGCCCTGGTCATCGTGGTGAGCCTCCTGATGGTGGCCTTCTTCATCGCCCAGATGGTCTCCCAGTTCACCGGCGGCGCCACCCTGGTGGAGTCCGTCACCGGCCTGCCCTACTGGGTGTCCCTGGTGATCTTCTCCGCCGTGGTCATCGTCTACACCTCTTTCGGCGGCTTCTCCGCCGTGGTCATCACCGATACCATCCAGGGCATCATCATGGTGGTGGGCACGTTCCTCTTCATGTTCTTCGTTCTCCGGGCGGCCGGCGGCCTCCCCGGCGTGGACGCGGGCCTGGCCAACAACCTCCCCGGCGTCTATGACAACCTCACCGCCAAGTATGCCCCGGGCTCCCTGCTGTCCTTCTGGGTCCTGGTGGGCGTGGGCACCATCGGCCTGCCCCAGACCGCCGTCCGCTGCATGGGCTTCAAGAGCACCAAGAACCTCAAGAGCGCCATGGTGATCGGCACCATCGTCTGCGTGGTGGTCATCGGCGGCATGCACCTGGCCGGCGCCTGGGCCGGCGCCCTCCTGGACACCAGCAACCTGCCCACCTCCGACTACATGGTTCCCATGCTGGTCCAGCAGATCATGCCCGTGGGCATCGCCGGGCTCTTCCTGGCGGCCCCTCTGGCGGCGGTCATGTCCACCGTGTCCTCCATGCTGATCCTGGCCTCCGCCGCCATCATCAAGGATCTCTACCGGACCTACGTCATCAAGGACGACCAGACCAAGATCGCCAAGTATGACCAGAACTTCTCCAAGCTCAGCTTCGGCATGACCCTGCTCATCGGCGTGGTCACCATGCTGTTCACTCTCAAGCCCCCCGACATCATCTTCTTCCTGAACCTGTTTGCCATGGGCGGCCTGGAGTGCGCGTTCTTCTGGCCCCTGGTGGGCGGTGCCTTCTGCAAGAGCGGCACCAAGCAGGGCGCCATCGCGGCCTCCATCGGCGGCTGCATCGTGTACGTGATCTGCTACTACTTCGTAAAGGTCGCGGGCATCAACGCGGTGGTCTGGGGCCTCCTGGCCAGCGGCATTCTCTACTTCGCTGTCAGCAAGGCCACCATCGGCAGCGGCCTGGATCAGGACGTGCTGGACAACTGCTTCTAAGAGCCTGTTTAATATCTCGACGTGTATGGATTGGCGAGTGGATTTTTTGCCCTGCAAGGCAAAAATCCGCAGGCATCCTGACGGATGGCAAG
>JAAWIL010000089.1 GCA_022796315.1 Oscillibacter sp.
TCGCAGGAATCCTGACGGATTTCAAGAGTTTCTGACGCAGCCAGACGAAAAATTTTCCGTCAAGATGCGTGCCGGCGCCTATTGGTACAGCTTCTAAAGGCTTGGCCGAACCGTTTTCCTCTGCTTAATGGTAAATCTGCGTGTAAATGCCCACCCAATGCAGCGCGGCAGCCGCCAACACAAACAGATGCCACACGCAATGGTCGTTCTTCCTCCCCCGCGCAAAGGGGATCATTCCCAGCGTATACACCACTCCTCCGGCCAGAATATACCACAGCAGAGGCCGCGCGTGTGCGTAAAACTCCGGCAGCATCGCCAGTCCGCTCCAGCCGATTAGAAAGTACAGCGTAAAGTGCAGGGGCCGCCACTTGCCCGGTCCAAACACCATCAGCAGCGTCACACCCAGAAGGATCACGCCCCACTGGACGCAAAACAGCGTCACCCCAAGCGCCCCGCCCAGGTATACCAGCAGAATCGGCGCAAACGTGCCGCCAATCAGCAGGTAGATGGACGTGTAGTCAAACCGCCGCAGCACCCGCTTCGCCTTGGAGCCCGCCGGCATGGCGTGATACAGGCCGCTCATCAGCATCATGCCAATCATGCTGATCCCGTAGAAGCAGGACGCCATCACTTTCATCCCGCTGTCGGACGCCACCAGCAGCAATACCGTGGCCGCCGTAGCCAGCAGCGCCCCCAGACCGTGGCTGGCCGCGTTGAAGATCTCCTCCCCCAGCGTCAGCCGGGGCGGCTCGTTCAGGGCCCGGACCTTTGCCCGCCGCGCCGCCCGCACCCGAAGCTGCTTGTAGCTCCGCACTGCTTCCATACCGTCCGCGCCTCCTTTAGAATTCTTATATCGTGTAATCTGGTTTATAATACTATATTACACGATGTATGTAAGAATATCAAGAGGTCCGGCAAAAATTTTTTTGGGAATTTTCACAAACTCTCCGCCGCCGCGCCATCTCCCCAATGGTATATGCCATAAATCTCTCCGCCATTCTCCGCTCCCGCAGATCCCCTGCGCCAAAAAAAGACAGGCGTCCGGTTCCCCGGAACGTCCACTGGAAGTCAAGGGCAAAAACGGAGGCGACGTCCGGCCCCCTGCGGCTCAGCTCATGGCGCTGACAATCGTGCCCGCCAGGGCGATGACCATCACCGCCGCCAGGGCCAGGGCGATGATTCGGGTCCACTTCCGATTCACGGCTTCTCCTCCTCTGTCAGGATTTTTCGGATGCTCTTCTCCGCCTTGCTGCGGGGCAGCATCAGCTGGTGTCCGCAGCCCAGGCACTTCAGCTTGATATCCATCCCCACCCGCAGAATCTCCCACCGGGTACTGCCGCAGGGATGGGGCTTTTTCAGCTCCACTTGATCGTGCAGATGCAGATCCATGGCGTTCCTCCTGTCAAATAACGCGTTTTTGGTGCATATAGTGTTCTATCTCATATGATAATCCTTCCGCGCCGAAGGCCGGAAGTGATATTTGCCACGTTTTGCGGCCGTCTCCGCCTGCGGCGGCGGTGGGCAAAACGGCTTTCCATCAAAGGGATTCTTTCCGCGCGCACCGCGTTCGGAACGTGTCTCAGAACCTGTATTCATAATCGGGGGATGCCGGATGGACGGGGATTTTTCTCGTCAGACAAGGAGATGCGACGCAGTATGGCGGGAATAAGACCCCCCAGACGGCGTTCATCGGTTGTGAATACAGGTTCTCACAATGCGCCGCCCCTGCGGCAGATAGGATGCGATCAAATATGCCGGAAAATAAACGCTTTCTCCCGGAGGGCCTGCGCCCTCCCGCCGAACACACCCTGGCCGCCCTCCGGGAGGCCGCCGGACAGGGGGAGATCCTGGAGGCGGTGGCCCTGCGCTGCGGCATGGATCACACGCTGCACTTCTCCCTGGGCGGCGTCGCCGGGGAGATGCCCCGCCAGGAGGCCGTGGCCCCCTGGATCAGCGGCGCCAGCCGGGAGATTGCCGTGCTCTCCCGGGTGGGGCGTCCCACCTGTTTTACGGTCGCCGCTCTCCGCGCCGACGCCAAGGGGGCGCCGGTGGCCCTGCTGAGCCGCCGGGCGGCCCAGGAGATTGCGATGGACTTCTTCCTGGCCCATCTGGAGCCGGGCATGGTCCTCACCTGCCGGGTGACCCGGCTGGAGCCCTATGGGGCGTTTTTGGACATCGGCTGCGGCATCACGGCCATTCTGCCCATTGAGCGCATCTCTGTCTCCAGGATCTCCCATCCCGCCGACCGCTTCCGGGAGGGCCAGAAGATCCTGGCGGCGGTATACGCCATGGACCGCGAGAAGCGCCGGATCACCATGACCCACCGGGAGCTGCTGGGCACCTGGATGGAGAACGCCAGCCGCTTCCGCCCCGGCGAGACGGTACGGGGCGTAGTCCGGAGCCTCCAGCCATACGGCGCCTTCATTGAGCTGGCGCCCAACCTCTCCGGCCTGGCGGACCTTCAGGAGGGGCTGGCCCCCGGCGGCGGAGTTTCCGTGTACATCAAGGGCATCCGTCCGGAGCGCATGAAAGTGAAGCTCCAGGTGATCCAGCTCCTGCCGCCGCCGGAGCCGGGGCCCTTGCCCTATCAGGTGACAGACGGGCAGCTGGACCACTGGGTCTACTCCCCGCCGGGGTGCGAAAAGGTGCTGGAGACGGTGTTCAAAGCCCCTTGAGCTTCTCCCAGTAGGCCTTGGCGGCCTGCTCCGTCTTGTTGTCTCCGTAGCGGTAGTAGGCGACATCCTTCAGCGCGTCCGGCAGGTACTGCTGTCTCACCCAGTGGCCGGGAAAGCTGTGGGGATAGAGGTACCCCTGCTCCCGCTCCTGGCCGCTGGTGTCCGCGTGGACGTTCTGGAGTTCCCGGGGCACGTCCCCGGTACGCCCCGCCTTCACATCCGCCCAGGCGGCCCCGATGGCTGCCGTGACGCTGTTGGACTTGGGGGCCGTGGCCAGCAGCAGCGCCGCCTGGGCCAGAGGCAGCTGCGCCTCCGGGAGCCCTAACTGCATGGCGGAGTCCACGCAGGCCTTCACAATGGACACCGCCTGGGGATAGGCCAGGCCGATGTCCTCGCTGGCGGAGCACAGCAGCCGCCGGCAGGGGGTAATCAGGTCCCCGGCCTCCAGAAAGCGGGCCAGATAGTGCAACGCCGCGTCCGGATCGCTGCCCCGCAGGGACTTCATCAGGGCAGAGGCCAGGTCATACATGGCGTCGCCGCCCCGGTCATAGCGCATGGCGCTGCGCTGGGCCACCTGGGAGGCGTCCTCCCCGGTCAAACGCAGTCCGCCGTCCTTCGGCAGGGCCGCCTGGCAGAGCAGTTCCACGGCGTTGATGGCCTTGCGGACATCGCCGCCGCAGGACGTGGCAATCTGCAGGGGTACCCCCTCCTCCCATGTCAGGGGCAGCTCCGCCCGGGCCCGCTGAAGTTCCAGCGCCCGCAGGACGGCGCTCTCCGCCTCGGCGGGGGGCACCGGCTTGAACTCGAAGACCGTACTCCGGGAGAGCAGGGCCCCGTAGACGTAGAAATAGGGGTTCTCCGTGGTGGAGGCGATCAGGGTCAGCGCCCCGTTCTCCATGAACTCCAGCAGGCTCTGCTGCTGTTTTTTGTTGAAGTACTGGATCTCATCCAGGTAGAGGAGCACGCCGCCGGGGGCCAGCAGCGTCCCCACGTCGGCAATGATGTCCTTGATATCCTGCAGGGACGCCGTAGTGGCGTTGAGGCGGTACAGCGTTTTGTTGGTCCGGGCGGCAACGATGTTGGCAATGGTGGTCTTGCCGGTGCCGGAGGGCCCGTAAAAGACCATGTTCACGTCGGTTCCGCTCTCAATGAGCCGCCGGAGCACCGCGCCGGGGGCCAGCAGGTGGCGCTGTCCCACCACTTCTTCCAAGGTTTGGGGGCGGATCTCATCCGCCAGGGGCCGCTTCATGGCGCTTCCTCCCTTCCCGGCCGCAGGGCCTCTCCCGTCACAGGCCGGTTATCTTCGGTGATTATACCACGTTCCTGAAAAACTTTCCACTTTTTTTCGCCCCCTCCGGCGAAGAGGCGCTTCCCTTCCGGAATGGGATTTTTTTTGCCGCCGGATAATGACAAACGGCTGTTTTTGTGGTAAACTTCCCTATGTAAACGCATAGGGGGTGACGCACACCATGCACAAGGAAGACCGGTCCCTGATCTCGCGGACCCTAGACCTGCTGGAATTTCTTCAGCATCACGGCATGGATCTGGATCATTTGGCGGAGAACAGCGAGACACTCTCCTCTCTTCCGAACGCGCTGGACATCCAACTGGCTTTAGAGGCCATTCGCTTCATGGATGAGATGCCCGGCGGTTTTTTGATCTACCGTGCGGAGGGCAGGGAGGAAATCATCTACGCCAACAAGGCCCTGCTCAGGATTTTCCAATGCGCCGCCATGGAAGAATTCCGCTCCCTCACCGGGAACTCCTTCCAGGGCCTCGTGCATCCGGAGGACCTGGACGAGGTAGAGCAGAGCATCGCCCGGCAGATTGCGGACAGCCAGTATGACCTGGACTATGTGGAGTACCGGGCCTGCCGGAAGGACGGCGCCGTGATCTGGATCGAGGACTACGGCCACTTCATCCAAACACCCTCTGCCGGCGGCATTTTTTATGTGTTCCTCAACGACACCACGGAAAAGCGGAACCGCATCCTCGCGGACCGGGCCATGCTGATCCAGGAGAAGATCGAGAAGGAGCGGCTACTCCGCTCCCTCATCCTGCGGCATGACCAGGAGCGGGCCCGGAGCAACCAGGAATACCTGCGCCATCTGGAAATCATCGAGGCCCTCAGCATCAGCTACGACTCCATCTTCTACGCGGATCTGGACCAGAACCAGCTCCTGCCCTACCGGCTCAGCAGCCGCGGCCAGAGTATCTTCGGCGAGAAATACCAGACCCGGCCCTTCGACCTCTCCATCGCCGAGTACCGGGACACCTGGGTCCATCCGGAGGACCGCGCGCTCTTCACCCAGGTCACCTCCCCCGCCCATATCCAGGCGGAGCTGTCCGCCAAGACCACATATTATGTCAACTACCGCGTCCTGAACGGGGACGTCCTTCAGTATCTCCAGCTGCACATGGTCAATGTGGACCAGGGGGATCACGTCTCCCAGGTAGTCATGGGCTTTCGCCGGGTGGACGAGGAACTGCAAAGGGAAATGGAGCGGCGGCAGGTGCTCTCGGAGGCCCTGGACAACGCGAACCTGGCCATTGTCGCCAAGAACACCTTCCTTTCCAACATCTCTCACGAGATGCGCACGCCCCTCAACGCCATCTTCGGCTTCACCACCCTGGCCAAGCAGAACCTCCAGGACCCCGCCGCGGCCCGGGCCTACCTGGACCGGGTTGAGACCTCCAGCCGCCAGCTGCTGGACATGATCAGCAAGGTCCTGGACCTGTCCCAGACCAAGTCCGAGGAGGCCCACTTGGAGGAGCACGAGTGCGACCTCTGCGAGGCGATCCAGGAGATCTACGACTTCATGCAGCCCCAGGCGGAGGAGAAGCACATCGACTTCCAGCTGGACTGCTCCGCCATCCGCCACAGACTGGTCTGCACCGATGTGGAGAAGATCAAGCAGATGCTGATGTACTTGACCAACAACGCCGTCACCTACACCGGCGCCGGCGGCAGGGTCTCCATCACCGCCGCAGAGCCGGGGACTCTGCCCAACCAATACGGCGTCTTCCAGCTGATTATCTCGGACACCGGCTCCGGCATCAGCGAGGAGTTCCTGGAGCGGGTCTTTGAGCCCTTCGTCCGGGAGCGGAATACCACCCTCAGCGGCATCCACGGCATCGGCCTGGGGCTCACCCTGGCCAAAAACATCGTGGACCTGCTGGGCGGCTCCATCGACGTGCAGAGCAGCGTGGGCCAGGGCAGCACCTTCACCATCACCCTGCAGATGCGGCTTTCCCCCACCTCATACACCGCCGATCCGAGCGGAGAGGAATTCCAGGCCGCCGGCATGAAGATCCTCCTGGTGGAGGACAACGAGCTGAACCAGGAGATTGAGACGGAGCTGCTCCAGGAGGCCGGCTTCCTCATTGAGGGCGCCGCCGACGGGCAGATTGCCTTAGACAAGGTGTCTCATTCCTCCCCCGGCGATTTTGATCTGATCCTCATGGACATCCAGATGCCGGTGATGGACGGCTGGACGGCCTCCCGGGCAATTCGGAGCCTGGAAAACCCCGCCCTGGCCGGCATTCCCATCATCGCCCTGTCCGCCAACGTCTTCGCCAGCGACATCCGCAAATCCGCAGAGTGCGGCATTGACGCCCATCTCCCCAAACCCATGGACATCTCCATCCTTCTGAACACCATAGAAGAGGTGGTGCGGAAGCGCAAAGGCCACTGAGAAGCTGTACCCGGAACATTAAGGAGGGCCCGTCATGAACCCATTGAACGCCTCGGAGCGCCGTCAGGCCATCTTAAAGCGCCTGTCCGCCCGCCCGGTCAGCGCCTCGTCGCTGGCGGCGGAGTTCGCCGTCAGCCGGCAGGTGATCGTGGGGGACATCGCCCTGCTGCGGGCCGCGGGGGAGGAGATCTCCGCCACACCCAGGGGGTACGTGATCCTGCCCGCCGCCACCGGCCCCACCCGGCAGGTGGCCTGCTGCCACGACACCGGCGGCATGGAAGCAGAGCTGAACGCCATGGTGGACCAGGGCTGCACGGTGCTGGACGTCACGGTGGAGCATCCGGTCTACGGCCAGCTCACCGGTCCCCTCCAGCTCTCCAGCCGGTATGACGTGCAGCAGTTCCTGGCCAAGTGCGCCCAGTCCGACGCCCGGCCTCTGTCCGACCTGACGGAAGGCATCCACCTTCACACCCTGGCCTGCCCCAGCCCGGAGGCCTATGAACGGGTGCGCGCCTCCCTGCTGGCACTGGGCGTCCTGCTGCGGGACCAGTGAGCCGGCCCCATGCCATATGGAGGTGATATCGATGGAGCTTCCGCGCATTCCCCTGGATGAGCTTGAGACCAATCCGGAGGACTCCCACTATGACGCGGTCTACCAAGGCCGCCCCTTTACCGGCGTGGCCTATGACGAGTGGAACGGGGAGTACACGGAAACCCCCTATGTGGACGGCACCGCCCACGGATACAGCTTCTGCCGCTTCGCCGGCGGGGCCCTGGCCTGGGAGGAGCACATCCAACGCGGCGAGGTGGTGGAGGAGACCGCCTGGTGGCCGCCGGGGGAGGTGGTCCGCCACCGGAAGACCGGGGGCCTGGACCAGTACTTCTACCGGGACGGCACCCTGTGCCGGGAGCAGACCGCCGCACACATGCGGAGCTTCTATCCCTCCGGAGACCTGAAAGAGGAAATTCTGTACGGAGAGGACGGCGCCGCCCTGACCTACTACGGCGAGGACGGGGAATGGGCCGTAAAGGGGCAGTTCCCCTACGTCTTCCGCAGGTCGTTCTCCCTGGAGCGGGAGGGCCTGACCTTCAACGAGCCCTATCTCCTGTCCCACGCCGCAGACCTTCTGGCGGAGCCGTCTATGGATTTCCTGAAATTCCTCGTCCTGTGGCTCCCCCGCTGGGACCAAAAACCCAAACGCTTCTCCAAGCCCCGGGAACTCCCGCCCCACATGCGGAGGGTCATCTGCGACCTGATCCGCTCCGACGCCCTTCGCGTGAAGTACAAGGGCATCAACCTGGCAGGGACCTACCGCGTTCAGGAGGCCATCCCCCTGCTGGAATCGTCGCTGTCCATCCGGGTGCCTCCCCAACCCTACCGGTCTGTGGAGAGCGGCGGCCTCACCGGGGTCAGCTACGGCCACACCATCGCCCAGCGGGCCCAGATCGCCCTGGAACAGCTCCGCCGCCCTTGAATCCGATTAGGCCTTGTCCGAAACATGTCAGAACACCCATACGGCGGATCGTTTTCCGCCGCTTTGCGTGAACTGTTCTTGCCGGGCGGCAGCCCGCCTGCGAAAATTTGCCTTGATTGGCGATTGGATCGCCCTTGGCGGCTCTGCCGCCTTAGAGCCTGTTTAAAATCTCCCCGCGCATGTCTTGGCGGCGTATTTTCCGCCCTGACTGCGTTAAAAATCCTTGCCATCCG
>JAAWIL010000090.1 GCA_022796315.1 Oscillibacter sp.
AAATCCTATAAGGACACTCCGCATGGTCGGAGTGCAGGGACTCGAACCCTGGGCCTCCTGCTCCCAAAGCAGGCGCGCTACCAACTGCGCAACACCCCGTCATTTCCTGTCCGCCGGGACCTCCCGTCCCTCCGCTCCACGGTACAGGGCGGGCCGGGGCGCACATGCTCCGGCCCGCCTATTCATTGTACCGGATTTTCCGGCAAAGTCAAGTCTTTTCCTGCGGAGAGTCTCTCCGCTCACCGCTGGTCCTCCCGCAAACCCCTCACGGTTTGGCGGCACAGCGGTTCTTCCCCCGCCGCTTCCTCACCGCCGCAAGGCACACCCCGCAGACGGCCAGGCCTGCCAGCAGACCCGCCGGCAGCATCCAGCCGTTGTCCGTCTCCGTCAGGCAGAGCACGGCGGAGGCGTCCTCCAGCTCCACCCGGAGGCAGCTGCCCGCCTGTTCCGCCGGCAGGGTCTCCCAGGTCCCCTGCTCCGTCCAGCGGCGCACCGCCACATGGCGGACGTCCTCCGGGCAGGCCAGGCGCAGCGCGGTGAAGGAGGCTCCGCCGCTGGTCTCCACGGACCAGGGCCCCCAGGTCCGTCTGCCGGTCTCCGGCAGGGGGACGGCGGCGCTCTGTACCCGCAGGGTGGTGTCCGGGGTGAACCGGCCCTCTGCCAGGATCTGGCCCTCCTCATCGCTCAGGGTGGTGATCCAGGGTGTGTAGACCGCCTCAATGGTGCGGTCAAAGGTCAGCCGCGTCTGGTCAAAGGACTCCCAGGCGCCGTAGAAGCCCTCCCGCTCCGGCACCGGCGGCAGGGTCTCCAGGGCCTGGCCGTACCGGAAGGGCACCTGGGCCACCGTCTCCCCGCCGGCGGTGAAGACCAGGGCAAGCCGGGAGAAGGCCTCCGGCACGCCGGGCATCTCCAGCAGCGCCTCGTAGGACACCGGCTCCGCTTTTCCCGCGTAGCTGATCCCATCCACGCCGCCCAGGGTCTCGCTGACAAAGCGGTTGCCGGAGAGGACGCCGGTGCTCTCCCCGGCGATGGCGCCCACACAGGCGCTTCCCTCCAAAACCTCTACCATGGCGCCGCAGTCCGCCAGGTCCGCGGCGGACCCGGCGATGCCCCCCACATAGCTGCCGCCGGAGAGGACGCACTTGGCCCAGCTGCCCCGGATCGGGGAGTCCGCCAGGCCGGCCACGCCGCCCACGTAGTTCCCTCCGGTGCTCTCCACGCTGCCGCAGCCCTGACAGTTCACCGCGATGCCCAGGTCCATCCGGCCCACCACGCCGCCGGCGAAGTCCTTCCGGGCCGTGACGGCCCCCTCGTTCACGCACTCCAGCAGCACGGCGCTGGTGAGGTACTGGAAGTCCAGGGAGTGCTCCCCCAGGCGGGCCGTGTCGTCCTCCGGGTCAAAGTCGAACTCAATCGCCATGGCCCCCACGGCGCCGCCCACGTTGAGGTCTCCCTCCACCGGGGCCCGGTTGGTGCACTGGGCCACCTTGCCCCAGGTGGCGGAGGCGGCCTCCTCCTGGGATACATCCACTACCAGCTCCCGCTCCGTTCTGTCCTCGCTGAAGGTGTCCCGCAGCAGGGCGGTGATGGCCTCGAACTGCCGGTTCACCTGCCGCAGGTCCCCGGAGAGCGTGTCGCCGCCGGCGGCGGTATTCTGGTTCAGACCCTCCATGGCCTCCGTCAGATCGGACAGCGTGCCGTTGAGCTGGTCCTCCAGATCGTAGAAGCTGCCGTCCAGCTTGGGAAACTCCAGAGCGGGCTTTTCCGCCTGGGTCTCCAGCAGCTCCTCCAGCAGGTCCATCGCCTTGGCCAGACGGCTGCCGCTCTCCTCCAGGTCCCCCAGCGCCGGCCGGAGTTCCTTCAGCGCACCGCCGGAGATCTTCCCCGCCGCTTCCAGCCGGGCCAGGGCGCTCTTCACCTGTTCCCCGGCCTCCTGGAGGCTGCCGGCAAGGGTCCGCAGGCTGCCCAGGACCGCCTCCAGGGCCGGGCGGAGCTCCTGGCCGCTCTCCAGGGCGGTCTTGAGCTGCCCCAGGGCCTGGTCCAGGGATTCCGTGCCCCCATTCAGGGTATCCAGGGCATCCCGGACCGCCCTCAGGGCCGCTGAGATCTCCGTCTCCGCGCCGCCGGCAGTGGAGGCGGCGCCGTCCAGGGCGCCCATGGCGCCGGACAGGAGGTCCGCGGCCTTGGAGAGCTCCCGGGCCACGGCGGGGGCGTCCTCCAGCACCTCCGCCGCCCGGCCGCTGAGGTCGTTGGCGGTGTCAACGGTGCCGTCCAGCAAGTCGGTGACCAGGTCCAGCAGGTCGAAGACGCCGGTCTGGGCGCGGTCGGTGAGATCCGTAATGGAGGTGATCCGGTCCGCGATCTGGCGGCGGCTGCTGTCGGTGTGGTCCAGGGTGCTGTTCAGGATTCCGCTGAGCACATCCAGCTGGTCCGCCAGCTCCCGCAGGGTGCTCTCCTCATAGCGGAGCAGGGTATAGGGCTCCATCTGGCCCACGATGCCGCCCACGTCCTTGCGGCCCCGGACCAGCTCCTCGTTGACACAGCCGGAGAGGTATCCCGCCTGCCGTCCGGCGATGCCGCCCACGTTGTAGCCGGTGTGGGGATAGCCCACCCGGCCCTGGTTCACACAGTTCTGAATGGAGCCCTTGGAGTAGCCGGCAATGCCGCCGGTATCCGTGCAGGCGGGGAAGTTCCGGGTGCTGTTGAGATTCCCCCAGTCGATGCCGTCCAGCTCCGGGGAGGCGTCGGCCTCCTGGGTGTTCACCAGGGCCCGGTTGGTGCACTGGGAGAGTCCGCCGTAGTTCTCCCCGGCGATGCCGCCGGTGCTGTATCCGCCGGAGACGATGCCCCCGGCGGTGCAGAGGACGATCTGGCCGGAGGCCTCGTTGACCCCGGCGATGCCGCCGGCGGCCCCGCCGCCCCGAACCACACCCTGGAAGGCGCAGCCGGTGATGGTGCCCCGGTTGACCCCGGCGACGCCCCCCAGGGCCTCCCACTCCCCGCCGGGGTCCACCCGGCCGGCCACGTTCAAGTGCCGGATCACCGCGCCCTCCTGCACGTACCGGAATAGTCCCTGGTGGGACCCCTCCTCCGTGAGGGCCAGGCCGGAGATCGTGTGGCCGCCGCCGTCAAAGACGCCGCCGAAGGTGGGAATCACGGAGCCGCCGGAGAGATCCAGGTCGTTCTCCAGCACCACGGTCTTCCCCTGGGACCAGGTGTCCAGGACGCAGCTGCGGGCCAGACGCTCCCAGTCCTCCGCCGTGCGGATGTGAACCTTGGCGCTCTCCTCCGCCGCCAGGGCGGCGGGCAGAACCGGGGCCAGCAGCAGTACCAGGGCCAGCAGGCCCGCCAGACAGGCGTGTATCTTAGGTCTCATGGGGGGCCTCCTCTCTCTCCTCCGCCTCCGGGAGCAAATCCAGCTGCTCCAGGCCCTGGGTCTCCACCATGGCGGAGACAGAGCCCTGGAGGATGCCGTGAATTTCGGCGTCTACCACGCCGCTGATGTAGCCCCGGACCCGGCCGTGGATGCGGATGGTCCCGCTGGCCCTGCGGGGCGCGATGGGCCGCTTGAGCACAAAGGCGGTCTTTTCAATGATGGTATCCCCCAGCACCAGGATCTGAGGCAGGACGCCCATCACCAGCAGCATGGAGATCAGCGTACCCCGGCCCAGGCACTCGCCGATGGCGGTAATGGCCGGCTGGGAGGTCAGGAAGTAGATCAGAATCCCCGCCGCCGAGAGGATGCTCCCGGAGGTGACAATGGTCGGGAAGGCCAGGTTCAGCGCCTCCTGAATGGCCTCCTGGCTGCTCTTCTGGGTCCGCAGCTCCACGTAGCGGCTGGAGATGACGATGGCGTAGTCGATGTTGGCGCCCATCTGGATGGAGTTCACGATCAGATAGCTCAGGAAGAACAGGTTGCTCTCCATCAGGTAGGGGAAGGAGAAGTTGATAAAGATGCTGCCCTGAATCACGATGATCAGCAGAATCGGCAGACCCGCGGAGCGGAAGGTGAACACCAGCACCACGATGACAAACAGCGCCGAGAGGACGCTGATGAGCAGGTTATCTCCCACAAAGGACGTGGAGAGGTCATAGTCGCTGGTGGAATTGCCCACCAGGTACACCGTGTCATAGTACCGCTCCGCCGTCTGGTGGAGGGTCTGGAGGTAGTCGAAGGTCTCCTGGCTCTCCTCCGGCAGGTCCAGGTACAGCAGCATCCGGCTGTAGTGTTCCCCCTCCAGCTGGGCCTTGGCGTCGGAGAGCTGGGCATACATGTCGTCCAGGTCCGCCTCCAGGCTGTCCCCCAGGGAGAGATAGCCCGCCTCCTTCTGGTCATAGATGAAGAACACCATGTCAATCAGGGGCACCGAGAAGTCGGAGAGCCCCCCGGCAATCCGGCCGTAGTCCTCGCCATCGGCGGCGTAGGCGGCATACAGCAGGCTCACCGCCTCGTAGTCCATGTCCAGAAGCTCCGCCAGCTGCCGGGGCGTCAGGGCGTCGGTGAGCATGTAGCCGTCCAGGGCCTCGATGTTGGAAAGGCCCATGGCGGTCTCCACGTGCTCCATGGCGGACAGCTCCGCCAGCAGGGCCTTCTCCCTCGGGTAGTCCCCCTCCGGCACCAGCAGGGCCATGAGGTTCTGTCCGCCGAAGGTCCCGTTCACAGCGGCGTCGGCGATCTGGTTCTCGTTCTTCCGGAAGGTCTCCAGGGTGGAGTAGCCGTAGACGTAGGGGCAGCGGTTGGAGAAGAAGAACCCGGCGATCAGCGCCAGGGCAAACAGGGGCGGCACGATGTACCGGCTCTTCACGGTCATGCGGCCCCAGGCGTCGATCTTGGGTACAAAGCTCCGGTGGTGGGTCTTGTCAATCCCCCGGGAGAAGAGCATCAGAAGCCCCGGCATCAGGGTGAACACCGTCAGAAGGCTCAGCAGAATCGCCTTGATGAGTACTACGCCCATGTCATAACCGATGCGAAAGCGCATGAACGTCATGGCCAGCAGGCCGGAGATGGTGGTCAGGCTGGAGCTGGAGATCTCCGGAATGGACTTGGCCAGGGCGGCGATGCAGGCCTCCCGCGCCTCCCGAACCTCCCGCTCCTCCGTGTAGCGGTGGCAGAGGATGATGGCGTAGTCGATGGCCAGGGCCAGCTGCAAGATCACCGCCACGGAGTTGGTGACGAAGGAGATCTCCCCCATCATGTAGTTGGTTCCCATATTCAGCAGCGCCGCCGTGCCGAAGGTCAGCAGCAGCACCGGGATCTCCAGGTACGTCTTGGAGGTGAACAGCAGCACCGTGACGATGATGAACACCGCCACCAGCATGACGATGCGGATCTCCCCGTCCAGGGTGTCCGCCAGGCCCGCGCCCACCTCGCTGCTGATGTAGGCGTCGTACCCCGCCAGCCTCTGGCGGAGGGCGGCCATAGCCTCCACGCTCACGGGGTCCTCGTTCTCTCCGTCAAAGGTGACGGTGAACAGGGCCGAGGCGTCCTTGTAGAAGTCCTCCAGCACCGCCTCCTCGTCCTCCGGGTCATAGAAGGCCGCAGAGGTGACGCCGTGGATGCTCTCCAGGCTCCGCTGGAGCTCCATGGCCCGGTCCAGGGTGATGTTTTCCACCATGACCCGGGCGGTGGCGTAGGTGATGAACTCCTGGTCCATGATATCCAGACCCTGGCGGGTCTCCGTGTCGCCGGGCAGGTAGGAGGTAATGTCGTCGTTGGTCTGCACCCACCCGGAGGCCACGGCGCAGAACGCCACCGCCGCCGCAAAGAACAAAAACACGATGTTTCGTTTGTCCACGATCACCGTGGCAATTTTGTCCCAGATGTCCGTCTTGCTCTCCTTCACAAATGCCCATCTCCTTCCATCTCTTCTCCGGTCAGGCGCATATCGCCCTTTCCCGTGTGGGCCACGCAGTCAAAGGCCCCCTCCGGCGGCACCTCCGCCGCAAAGGCGATGGGCCCCATCGCGGACTCCAGCCGTCCCGTCAGGCGGCAGCGTCCGCCCTCCGCCGGTTCCACCGTGAGCCGGCTCCGGCAGCCCAGCAGGTCCATCAGCGCCTGCCCACCGCCGGGAAGCAGCCGCAGCGTCCCCCGCCGGGGCCCCATGGGACTGTGGAGAACAATCTGATAAATACGCATCCTCTCCCCTTCTTTCCGGGCACAGTATAGCCGCAGACAGGCCCGGAACGCCATAGACAAATCCGGCCCTTTGTCGCACCGGGCTGCAAAATAGGCGAATTGTACAAAAGACAGCCGCGGGAAAATATGCTATACTGTTCCGCGAGGTGATTCCATGGAAACCCGCACAGACATCACGAAGCGCCTGCTGACGGAATCCTTAAAGCGTCTGATGGCCCAGAAGCCCCTGGAGAAGATCACCATCCGGGAGATCACGGACGGCTGCGGCATGAACCGGCAGACATTCTACTATCACTTTGAGGACATCTATGACCAGGTCCGCTGGCTGTACCGGGAGGAGGCCCTGACCCTGCTGGACCAGCGGGAGGGGGTTCTCATCTGGCAGGACGCCCTGCTCCAGCTCTTCCGCTACCTGGAGGAGAACCGGAAGGTGTGCCTCTGCGCCCTGCAGTCCCCGGGCCACGGGCACCTGCGGCGGTTCTTCCGGGCGGAGATCTACGACATCATCTACCGGACCATTGACCAGGTGGCCCGGGACGGGGACCTCAGCGAGGACCAGAAGGCCCTCATCACCCACTTCTACATCTCCGCTCTGGCGGGCATGGTGGAGAGCTGGCTCCTGGGGGAGCTGCCCTATTCCCCGGAGGACCTGGTGGCGGCCATGGAGCGGATTCTCACCGACCACCAAGCCGGCGCGGCGCTGCGGAAGCGTCCATCCTGACAGAACGGGCATCCGGCGTTCCGGATGCCCGCGCGCAAAAACCGCCGCCCCATCCGGGACGGCGGTCTCGTATTTTGGAACCACCGGCGTCCTGCCGGTTCCGCCCTCGTTCGCTCAGGCGGCCTCCCGGCCCTCCTCCGCCGCGGGGATCTCCTCCTGGGCGGCGTTGTCCTGGCTGGCCCGGGTCACCGTGCGGGTGGTGCCGCCGGAGACATAGGCCTTGCCGCACTCCGGGCAGATGCCCGTGTGAAGGGTGACGCTCTGGCTCACCACCTCCCGGTCCTCCCGGGCGGCCTTGGCCTGCTCCCGGACCACATGCTCCTGTTCATGGCCCCGGACCACGGAAGCCGCCTGATTCGGGTCAATGTGGGAGGCGGTCTTGAAGGACACGCCGGGATCGTCGGAGCCGTCCTGATACTTGCGCTCCTTGCAGGTCTGGCACTCGGCCTCCGCCGCAGCCTCCTGGACGCTCTGGGCGCCGCTCTTCTCCCCGGCGGCCGCAGCCTCCTGGGCCTGGAGGTCCCCGGCGTACCGGATGCGGTTCCGCGTGGCCATGGCCGCGGGATCGTTCTCCCACCGCAGAAGCAGATTGGTCTTGTCCATCGCCCCGGACTGCACCGGCGCGGCGGGGCGCACCGGGGTCACCGGCTGGACCGGCGTCTCCGGCTGGGCTGCGGGGATCGCGGCAGCCTGGGCTGCGGGAACGGCGGCCTGTGCCGCTCCGCGGGCGGCCTGAGCGCCGTAGGCGGCGTAACTCTGATAGGGATTGTACTGAGATACGGCAATACCGTTGAGCATGGGAACCCCTCCCGTCTTTCCTCGTATTCCTTCTGGATTTACCTTCCGGCCGTTCCGTCCGGAAGGCACCGGCGCCATGTTTTGCAGCTGCCGCCATTTGCGGCGGCGGGCAAAACGGCTTCCATCCGATCGGATGCTTTCCGAATTTTCCACTCGGGAAATCCTATAGTCACCGCAGTTGAAAAGAAGCAAATGCTTCTTTTCAACCCTGGGGCGCATAGGCGCCCCAGGGGCCGTGAAACGGCCTGACGGTGGACTT
>JAAWIL010000091.1 GCA_022796315.1 Oscillibacter sp.
CAAGATCCACGCCCGCTCCACCGGCCCCTACTCCCTGGTGACCCAGCAGCCCCTGGGCGGCAAGGCCCAGTTCGGCGGCCAGCGCTTCGGCGAGATGGAAGTGTGGGCCCTGGAGGCCTACGGCGCGGCGTATACGCTCCAGGAGATCCTGACGGTGAAGAGCGACGACGTGACGGGCCGTGTGCGGACCTACGAGGCCATCGTCAAGGGCCACAACGTGCCCCAGCCCGGCGTGCCGGAGTCCTTCAAGGTGCTGGTGAAGGAGCTGCAGTCCCTGTGCCTGGACATCCAGGTGCTGGACAAGGACGGCAGTGTTATCGAGCTCAAGGAGGACGAGGACGCCATGGACACCTTCAACCTGGCCCGGATGGACGCCGACGAGGACCGGCACCACAGCTTTGCCGAGGAGGCCGAGTTCCAGGAGTCCGGCTTTGACATTGAGGACGCCCCGGAGGATGCCGGCGCGGACCTGGACGCCGGGTATGACGGCGATGATGACGGCGAATGATCCGGATGCACATTCGTCACATGGAACATTCTGGATCATAAGGAGGATATCGAAAGATGATTGAGCAAACGACCGGCAACAACATTGCCTTTGACGCCATCAAAATCGGCATGGCCTCCCCGGAGCAGATTCTGGCCTGGTCCTACGGCGAGGTGAAAAAGCCGGAGACCATCAACTACCGGACCCTCAAGCCCGAGCGGGACGGCCTGTTCTGCGAGAAGATCTTCGGACCCACCAAGGACTGGGAGTGCCACTGCGGCAAGTATAAGAAGATCCGCTATAAGGGCAAGGTCTGCGACCGCTGCGGCGTGGAGGTCACCCGGGCCAAGGTGCGCCGGGAGCGCATGGGCCACATCGAGCTGGCCACCCCCGTGAGCCACATCTGGTACTTCAAGGGCATCCCCTCCCGGATGGGACTGCTGCTGGACATCAGCCCCCGCATCCTGGAGAAGGTGCTGTACTTCGCCAACTATATTGTCACCGACCCCGGCGAGACGCCCCTGAGCCGCAACCAGATCCTCTCCGAGAAGGAGTACCGGGACTACCGGGAGAAGTATGAGGACGACTTCCAGGCCGGCATGGGCGCCGAGGCCGTGAAGAAGCTTTTGCAGGACGTGGACCTGCCGGCGCTCTCCGCCCAGCTCCACGCGGAGCTCAAGGACTCCTCCGGCCAGAAGAAGGCCCGGATCGTCAAGCGGCTGGAGGTGGTGGACGCGTTCCTGATGTCCGGCAACAAGCCGGAGTGGATGGTCATCGACGTGCTGCCGGTGATTCCGCCGGAGCTGCGGCCCATGGTCCAGCTGGACGGCGGCCGGTTCGCAACCTCGGACCTCAACGACCTGTACCGCCGGGTCATCAACCGGAACAACCGCCTCAAGCGGCTGATCCAGCTCAACGCCCCGGACATCATCGTCCGCAACGAGAAGCGGATGCTCCAGGAGGCCGTGGACGCCCTCATCGACAACGGCCGGAGAGGCCGGGCCGTCACCGGCGCCAACAACCGGGCGCTGAAATCCCTGTCTGACCTCCTGAAGGGCAAGCAGGGACGGTTCCGCCAGAACCTGCTGGGCAAGCGGGTGGACTACTCCGGACGAAGCGTCATCGTGGTGGGCCCCGAGCTGAAGATCTACCAGTGCGGCGTGCCCAAGGAGATGGCCGTGGAGCTGTTCCGGCCCTTCATCATGAAGAAGCTGGTGGCCGACGGTCCCGCCACCAACATCAAGTCCGCCAAGAAGATGGTGGATAAGGGCATCACCGAGGTGTGGGACGCCCTGGATGTCATCATCAAGGACCACCCCGTGATGCTGAACCGCGCCCCCACCCTGCACCGCCTGGGTATCCAGGCCTTCGAGCCGGTGCTGGTGGACGGCCGGGCCCTGAAGCTCCACCCCCTGAACTGCACGGCCTTCAACGCTGACTTCGACGGCGACCAGATGGCCATTCACGTGCCCCTCAGCGCCGAGGCCCAGGCGGAGGCCAGAATCCTGATGCTCTCCGCCAACAACCTCCTGCGGCCCCAGGACGGCGGCCCCGTCACCGTGCCCACCCAGGACATGGTGCTGGGCAGCTACTACCTGACCATGGACCGTATGGGCAAGGCGGAGCAGGGCGCGGCGGAGGTCTGGTGCGTGGACCCCGGCGACACGGAGCTTCCCGCTGCAAGCGTGGTGGACGCCGACGAGTTCCAGGCGGCCAACGCCCGCCTGGAGAAGGACCAGCGGCCCGCCACGTATAAGCCCCTGCGGGTCTACGGCAACGAGAACGAGGCCCTCATGGCCTATAACGAGGGCGCCATCGGCCCCCACTGCCCCATCCTGGTCCGCCGGACCCAGGAGGTGGAGGGCGTGCGGCACACCCGCATTGTGGAGGTCACTCCGGGCCGGATCATCTTCAACCAGAACATCCCCCAGGACCTGGGCTTTGTGGACCGCAGCGACCCCGCCCACGTCTGCGACTACGAGGTGACCAAGACCTGCGGCAAGAAGGAACTGGGCAAGATTGTGGACCGGACCATCAACAAGCACGGCTTCACCGTGGCCGCGGAGGTGCTGGACGCCATCAAGGCCACCGGTTACAAGTACTCCACCCGGGCCGCCATCACCGTGTCCATCGCGGACATGACGATTCCGCCCCGGAAGTACGAGATGGTGGCTGCCAGCGAGCAGACGGTGCTGGAGATTGAGAACCAGTATAAGATGGGCTTCATGACCGACCACGAGCGCTACAAGCAGGTGGTGCAGGTCTGGGAGAAGACCACGGACGACGTGTCCAACGCCCTCCAGGAGAACCTGGACCGCTACAACCCCATCTTCATGATGGCGGACTCCGGCGCCCGAGGCTCCATGAAGCAGATCCGCCAGCTGGCGGGCATGCGCGGCCTGATCGCCAACACCGCCGGCCGCACCATCGAGATTCCCATCAAGGCCAACTACCGGGAGGGCCTGACGGCCCTGGAGTACTTCATCTCCAGCCGGGGCGCCCGGAAGGGCCTGGCCGATACGGCCCTGCGTACCGCCGACTCCGGTTATCTGACCCGGCGCATGGTGGACGTGAGCCAGGAGGTCATCATCCGGGAGGAGGACTGCGGCGTCACCCACGGCATCAAGGTCTCTGAGATCAGCGAGAACGGACAGGTGATTGAGAAGTTCTCCGACCGTGTCCGGGGCCGCTTCCTGGTGGCCGACGCGGTGGACCCCGAGACCCGGGAGGTGCTGGTCTCCAGCAGCCGCATGATGACCGAGGAGGACGCCAAGATCCTGGAGGGCCGCGCCTGGGTGCAGGAGAACCCCAGAGAGGGCGACCGCTGCGCCTTCGACCCGGCGGCGGACGCGGGTCCCACGATTATGATCCGCACGGTGCTGACCTGCCGGGCCCGCAGCGGCGTGTGCGCCAAGTGCTACGGCATGAACCTGGCCACCCAGCAGCCGGTGGGCCCCGGCGAGGCCGTCGGCATCATCGCCGCCCAGTCCATCGGCGAGCCCGGCACCCAGCTGACCATGCGGACCTTCCACACCGGCGGCCTGGCCGGAGGCGACATCACCCAGGGTCTTCCCCGTGTGGAGGAGCTGTTTGAGGCCCGGAAGCCCAAGCGGATGGCAACCCTCTCTGAGATCGCCGGCAAGGTGAAGTTTGAGGAGGCCTCCAAGGGAAGCCTTTTGAACATCATCGTCACCGCCGACGACGGCGACAGCCGGATCTACGCGGTGCCCCATACGGGCCTGCAGGTGCGGGACGGCGACACCATCGAGGCCGGCACCCAGCTGACCTACGGCGCCCTGAACCCCCACGACGTGCTCCGCATCCGGGGCGCCGACGCGGTGTACAACTATCTGATCCAGGAGGTCCTGCGGGTGTACCGCCAGCAGGGCGTGGACATCAACGACAAGCACATTGAGGTGATTGTCCGCCAGATGATGCGCAAGGTCCGTCTGGAGGACGCCGGCGACACGAAGCTGCTGGACGGCTCCATGGTGGACGTCCTGGAGCTGGACGCCGCCAACGAGGAGATCCAGCGCCGCATCGAGGCCGGCGAGGTCCGGGAGGACGGCGAGCCCCTGCGCAAGGCCATGGGGACCCAGCTGCTGATGGGCATCACCAAGGCGTCCCTGGCCACGGACTCCTTCCTCTCCGCCGCCTCCTTCCAGGAGACCACAAAGGTGCTGACGGAGGCCGCCATCAAGGGCAAGGCGGACCACCTGACGGGCTTGAAGGAGAATGTGATTATCGGCAAGCTGATCCCCGCCGGTACGGGTCTTCAGATCTACCACAGCTCCGCCCAGGAGCTGGTGCCGGATGATGCGGACGGCGTGGAAGAGGACGTTCCCGCTCTGGAAACTGTGTAAACAAATGCGAGGCCCGCAGCCTGTTGGCTGCGGGCCTTTTCGCAGGGAAGAAGGGAGCGGGGATGGGTTCTGTGACGATATCGGACGGAATCGCTCTCACTGCAGAGAGAGGGCAGGCAGCCCCTCCTCCAGGACGGAAAAGGGGGCATCTGCCCTGGGGGAGTTTGGGATAAAATGATAAAAAAGCGGGGGAAACGTCCGGTGGGATTGATGGAATGAAAAAAAATAAAGTCCTTTTTTCAGAAACGCTTGACGATTGTGACGCCCCATGCTATAATTTCCAAATGCGCGGTGAATTCCGCGAATTTTGCCGTACATGTGCGCGCACATTGTGACAAGGACAAGGATCAGGAGGAGTTCCCGTGATGACGGAGTTTGCCTCGCAGGAAAAGGTCGTCGGTGTGAAACAGTCCCGCAAGGCGATCCGGGAGGGCCGGGCAAAGCAGGTGTATCTGGCCTGTGACGCCGATCCTGCCATTACCGAGCCCCTGGCCGGAAGCTGCGCCGGGGCCGGTATTCCCGTGGAACGGACATGCACCATGTCCCAGCTGGGTCAGGCCTGCGGCATTACCGTGGGGGCCGCCGTGGTGGCTGTCCTGGGATAAATTTGCTTTTCACGGAATAATCATCCGATATTCCGTGAAAAATAGAGGTTGTCCGCTGTGGGCGGACTGCCAAAAATATGAAGGAAAGGAGAAAATCAATGCCTACTTTTAACCAGCTGGTCCGGAAAGGAAGAGAACAGGCTACCTACAAGTCCACGTCTCCCGCGCTGCAGTTGGGTCTGAATACCCTGAAGACCAAGACCACCGATCTGCCCTCCCCTCAGAAGAGAGGCGTCTGCACCGCCGTGAGAACCGCGACTCCCAAGAAGCCCAACTCCGCTCTGCGTAAGATCGCCCGTGTGCGTCTGACCAACGGCTATGAGGTCACCGCCTATATTCCCGGCGTGGGCCACTCCCTGCAGGAGCACTCCGTGGTCATGATCCGCGGCGGCCGTGTCAAGGACCTCCCCGGCGTCCGTTACCACATCATCCGCGGCACTCTGGACACCCAGGGCGTCCAGGGCCGTATGCAGAGCCGTTCCAAGTACGGCGCCAAGCGTCCCAAGAGCAAGTAAGCCGGACGCAAATCACTGAACGCTTTGCCGAAAAGGTTTTATATAGAAGGTACGTATCACGATCAAAACCTCTTTGGCAGGCATACACAAAGGGCTGGAAGACGCCTTTTGAGTACCTATGAGATCATAGAAAATTATGAAGGAGGGAAGCATAGTGCCTAGAAGAGGTAATGTTCCCAAGAGAGAGATCCTGCCGGATCCCGTATACGGCTCCGTGCTGGTGACCCGCCTGATCAACAACATCATGCTGGACGGCAAGAAGGGCGTGGCCCAGAAGGTCGTTTACACGGCGTTTGATCAGATTAAGGAGAAGACGGAAAAGGACCCCGTAGAGGTGTTCGGCCAGGCCATGGAAAACGTGATGCCCAGCCTGGAGGTGAAGGCCCGCCGTGTGGGCGGCGCCAACTACCAGGTGCCCATGGAGGTCCGTCCCGCCCGGCGCACGACGCTGGCTCTGCGGTGGATCACCGCCTATTCCCGGGCCCGCAGCGAGCGCACCATGGCCGAGCGGCTGGCCGGCGAGCTGATGGACGCCGCCAACAATACCGGCGCAGCGGTGAAGAAGCGCGAGGAGATGCACAAGCAGGCCGAGGCCAACAAGGCATTCGCGCATTTCCGCTGGTAAGTTAGGAGAAAGACAGTATGCCGAGAAAAACATCCCTTGAAAATACCAGAAATATCGGCATTATGGCTCACATCGATGCAGGCAAGACGACGACCACCGAGCGTATCCTGTTCTACACCGGCGTGAACTATAAGATCGGTGAGACTCACGACGGTACCGCCACCATGGACTGGATGGCCCAGGAGCAGGAGCGCGGCATTACCATTACGTCCGCTGCCACCACCTGCTTCTGGAACGGGTCCGGCAACCAGTATCCGTCCACCCGGATCAACATCATCGACACCCCGGGCCACGTGGACTTCACCGTGGAGGTGGAGCGCTCCCTGCGGGTGCTGGACGGCTCTGTGACCGTTCTCTGCGCCAAGGGCGGCGTGGAGCCCCAGTCCGAGACCGTGTGGCGCCAGGCCGATAACTACAAGGTCCCCCGGATGATCTACGTCAACAAGATGGACATCATGGGCGCCGACTTCTTCCACGTGCTGGACATGATCCAGGACCGGCTGAAGTGCAACGCGGTACCCATTCAGCTGCCCATCGGCGCGGAGGACACCTTCAAGGGGATCATTGATCTCCTGGAGATGAAGGCCGATATCTATTACGACGACCTGGGCAAGGACATGCGGGTGGAGGAGATCCCCGCCGACATGACCGACCTTGCCAACGAGTACCGCGAGAAGCTGATGGACGCCGTCTCCATGTTTGACGACGAGATCATGGAGGCCTATCTTGGCGGCGAGGAGGTTCCTCTGGCCAAGATCAAGGCGACCATCCGCAAGGCCACCGTGGCCAACGAGATGGTCCCCGTGGTCTGCGGTACGTCCTACAAGAACAAGGGCGTGCAGAAGCTGCTGGACGCGGTGGTGGACTATATGCCCTCCCCGCTGGACATTCCCGCCATCAAGGGCGTGAACCCCAAGACGGACGAGGAGGAGGAGCGCCACGCCGACGACAGCGCCCCCTTCTCCGCCCTGGCCTTCAAGATCATGACCGACCCCTACGTGGGCCGTCTGAGCTTCTTCCGGGTGTACTCCGGTCACCTTGCCACCGGCTCTTCCGTGCTGAACAGCACCAAGGGCGTGAAGGAGCGCATTGGCCGGATTCTCCAGATGCACGCCAACCACCGGGAGGACCTGGAAGAGGTCTTCTCCGGCGACATCGGCGCCGCGGTGGGCCTGAAGAACACCACCACCGGCGACACGCTGTGCGACGAGAAGGCGCCCATCATCCTGGAGTCCATGGAGTTCCCTGAGCCCGTGATCCGGGTGGCCATTGAGCCCAAGACCAAGGCCGGCCAGGAGAAGATGACCCTGGGCCTTGTGAAGCTGGCCGAGGAGGACCCCACCTTTAAGACCTACACCGATGAGGAGACCGGGCAGACCATCATCGCCGGCATGGGCGAGCTGCACCTGGAGATCATCGTGGACCGCCTGCTCCGGGAGTTCAAGGTGGAGGCCAACGTAGGCGCGCCGCAGGTGGCCTACAAGGAGACCATCAAGAAGGCCGTGGATCAGGACACCAAGTATGCCCGCCAGTCCGGCGGCAAGGGCCAGTACGGCCATGTCAAGATCCACGTGGAGCCCAACGAGTCCGGCAAGGGCTACGAGTTTGTCAATGCCGTGGTGGGCGGCGCCATCCCCAAGGAGTATATCCCTGCGGTGGACGCCGGCATCCAGGGCGCCATGAACGCCGGCGTCCTGGCCGGGTTCCCGGTGGTGGATGTGAAGGTCACGCTGTTCGACGGGTCCTACCACGAGGTGGACTCCTCCGAGATGGCCTTCAAGATCGCCGGTTCCATGGCCTTCAAGGA
>JAAWIL010000092.1 GCA_022796315.1 Oscillibacter sp.
GCTACGTTATCGTCCTTGACGGGCGTCAGCCCGCCTGCGTCCTCTGCCTTGCCCTGCGAAAATCCCGCTCCAAGCCCAAGTCCGCTTTCTGACTGGATGAAGCACTAGGCTCTGTCTTTAAACCGCCAAAACACCGTCTCGGGGCGTCCTTCCGGAACCATCCTAATCAACGAACAAGGTCGTGATCCTATGCCCTCCCCCAAAACGCTGCTGATTCCCGCCCTGCTGGACGTCCACTGGCCCCTCCTCCGCTGGGTGTTCGCCACGCCGGAGTGGGAACCTGTCATCCTGGAGCATAACCGCGCCCAGGTGGAGGACGCCGGCCTGCGGAACACCCACAACGACCTGTGCTATCCCTTCGTCCTCATCACCGGGCAGGTGCTCCGGGCTCTGCGGTCCGGGGCGTATGACCTCGCCCGCACCGGCGTGCTGATCTCCCAGACCGGCGACGGCTGCCGGGGCTCCTGCCTGATCCGCCTGCTGCGGCCGGTGCTGGACCGGGAGGGCTTCGCCCAGGTGCCCCTGCTGAGCCTGAACACCCGGGGTCTGGAGCCTGCCTCCGCCTTCCCCATCACGCCGGGGATGGCCCCCCGGGCCCTGGCGGCGGCCTTCTGGGGGGATGCCCTGCTCTTGCTCGGGAATCAGGTCCGCCCCCTGGAGAAGCGCCCCGGAGAGACGGACGCCCTGGTCCGGGACTGGCAGGCCCGCCTCTCCCGGAGCCTGGAGGCCGGCCGGGGCCTCTCACTCCACGCCGTCCTCCGCCGCTGCCGCGAGATGGCCCAGGACTTCCGCTCCCTGGAAACCGACGGGGAACGGCCAATACAAGAAGTAGCTCTTGTCGGGGATATCTACTCGAAGTATTGTTCCCTGGGGAACTGGAACCTGACGGAGTACCTGGAGCGCCGGGGCTGCCGGGTCTGGGTCAACGGCCTGACCTGGTACGCCCTGTACTATTTGGACAGCCACCTGGAGCTGGGCCCCGCGCCCATGCGCCTGGGCGGGAAGACCCTGGCCGCCCTGGGCGGCCCCATGCAGCGCCGCTTCATCCGGGTTCTCCGGGAGGCGGGCTTCACGGTTCTGCCCCCCTATCCGGCCCTCAAGGCGCTGGAGCGGGCGAAGCTGGGCGGCTCCCGGTGCGCCCTTGGAAGCGGCTGGCTCCTGGCGGCGGAGGCCGCCGGCTGGGTGGAGACGGGCTGCCGGAAGGTCCTCAGCGCCCTGCCCTTCCAATGCCTGCCGGGGCACATCTACGGGCGGGGGCGGTACGCCGCCCTTCAGCGGCAGCTGCCGGGGAGCCTGATCGTGGGGGTGGACTACGACGCGGGACTCCGGGACGTGACGGTGGAGTCCAGGGTGCGGATGCTGGTGGATACGGAGCTGTGAGGAGTGTGGGACGGCGGGGCGGCATAGCCGTTCCGCCCTCCTCTTTTTCCTCTGCCGCGCGGGAGGCTTTGTAAACTTTTTTCCGCTCCCCTGGATTTTCTTTGCAATCTCCGCGAAATTGTGGTATGCTATTTTTGTTTTTTTATGGGCAAATCCAGAAAAATCTTCCCTTTCTCAGGAAAGACTGCACGCGAAAGGATGTTTATAAAATCATGGGTCTCTTCAAATCAATTTTCGGCGACTACAGCTCCCGGGAGCTGAAAGCGATCTACCCCATTGTGGACAGAATCGAGGCCATGGCAGAGGAATACAAGGCCATGACCGACGCCCAGCTCCAGGCCAAGACCACCGAGTTCAAAGAGCGCCTCGCCGGCGGCGAGACACTGGACGATATTCTCCCCGAGGCCTTCGCCACCGCCCGGGAGGCCGCCGACCGCGTCCTGGGGATGCGCCCCTACCGGGTGCAGCTGGTGGGCGGCATCATCCTCCACCAGGGGCGGATCGCCGAGATGAAGACCGGAGAGGGCAAGACCCTGGTGGCCACGCTCCCGGCCTATCTGAACGCCCTGGCGGGCCGGGGCGTCCACGTGGTCACCGTCAACGACTATCTGGCCAAGCGCGACTCGGAGTGGATGGGCAAGGTCCACCGCTTCCTGGGCCTCAAGGTGGGCCTCATTGTCCACGGGCTCACCAGCAGGGAGCGCCAGGAGGCCTATGCCGCCGACATTACCTACGGCACCAACAACGAGATGGGCTTTGACTACCTGCGGGACAATATGTGCATCTACGCCAGCGAGCTGGTGCAGCGGGGCCACGCCTTCGCCATCGTGGACGAGGTGGACTCCATCCTCATCGACGAGGCCCGGACGCCCCTGATCATCTCCGGCCAGGGGGAGAAGTCCACCCAGCTCTATGACATGGCGGAGATGCTGGTGGCCCGGTTCAAGAAGCAGGTGGTGGCCCAGGTGGACAACAAGGAGGAAGAGGACTCGGACATCGACGCGGACTATGTGGTGGACGAGAAGGCCAAAACCGCCACCCTCACCGCCCGGGGCATCGCCAAGGCGGAGGAGTTCTTCCACCTGGAGAACCTCTCCGACCCGGAAAACGCCACCATCTCCCACCACATCAACCAGGCCATCAAGGCCCACGGCACCATGCGGCGGGACGTGGACTACGTGGTCAAGGACGGCGAGGTGATCATTGTGGACGAGTTCACCGGCCGCCTCATGTTCGGCCGGCGGTACTCCAACGGCCTCCACCAGGCCATTGAGGCCAAGGAGCACGTGACCGTGGCCAGCGAGAACCGGACCCTCGCCACCATCACCTTCCAGAACTACTTCCGGCTCTACGACAAGCTCTCCGGCATGACCGGCACCGCCATGACGGAGCAGGAGGAGTTCGGCACCATCTACAACCTGGACATTGTGGAGATCCCCACCAACCGCCCCAACCAGCGCAGCGACCACCACGACGTGGTGTACAAAACGGAGGCCGGCAAGTTCCGGGCGGTGATCGAGCAGATCAAGGAGTGCCACGAAAAGGGCCAGCCGGTTCTGGTGGGCACGGTCTCCATTGAGAAAAACGAGATCCTGGGCAAGCTCCTGGCCAAGGAGGGCATCCGCCACAACCTCCTCAACGCCAAAAACCACGAGAAGGAAGCGGAGATCGTGGCCCAGGCAGGCAAGTTCGGCGCCGTCACCGTGGCCACCAACATGGCCGGCCGAGGCACCGACATCATGCTGGGCGGCAACGCCGAGTATCTGGCCCGGGCGGACCTGGTGAAGGCCGGGTACTCCGAGGAGGTCATCGTGGACGCCACCGGCTACGCCGAGACCGACAACCAGGAGATCCTGGAGGCCCGGAAGCTCTTTGCCGAGAAGATGGCCCAGCACAAGGCGGAGATCGCCGACGAGGCGGAGAAGGTCCGGGCCGCCGGCGGCCTCTTCATCATCGGCACGGAGCGCCACGAGTCCCGCCGGATCGACAACCAGCTCCGGGGCCGCGCGGGCCGCCAGGGGGACCCCGGCGAGACCCGGTTCTATATCTCCCTGGATGACGACCTCATGCGCCTCTTCGGCGGCGACCGGATCACCGGCATGATGGAGCGGTTCGACCTGGACGAGGACACCCCCATTGAGAACAAGATGCTGACGAAGGCCATTGAGAACGCCCAGACCACCGTGGAGTCCCGAAACTTCCAGTCCCGGAAGTCCGTGCTGGAGTATGACGACGTGATGAACAAGCAGCGGGAGATCATCTACGCTCAGCGCCGC
Organism: Oscillibacter sp.; assembly: GCA_022796315.1. Classification (GTDB taxonomy): domain Bacteria; phylum Bacillota; class Clostridia; order Oscillospirales; family Oscillospiraceae; genus Oscillibacter. Next base: position 3,657 of record JAAWIL010000092.1, read on the forward strand.
CAGGTGCTGGACGGCCTGGACATCAAGGAGACCGTGCTGAACATGATGCACACCTCCATTGAAAACCACATCTCCCTGTCCCTCGGCGGGCAGGCCGCCCTGGATGACGCCGGCTACCGGGAGATGATGCGGGGCCTGGAGGGCACCTACTTCGCCAAGGGCGCGGTATCCCTCACCGCCCAGGAGGCCGCGGGCAAATCCGCCCAGGAACTGGACGAGCTGTTTACCGCCGCCGCCGAGAAGACCTACGAGGCCAAGGAGGCCGAGATCACCTCCCCCATCATGCGGGAGCTGGAGCGGGTCATTATGCTCCGGGTGGTGGACGAGTACTGGATGGACCACATCGACGCCATGGACGACCTGAAGCAGGGCATCCGCTTCCAGTCCTACGGAAACAACAACCCGGTGGACGTATACAAGCGGGAGTCCCTGGATATGTTTGACGAGATGATCTCCGCCATTCAGGATGAGACGGTGCGGCGGCTGTACTCCGTGCGCCTGCGCAAGGACGAGGAGGTCAAGCGGGAGCGGGTGGCGAAAGGCATGGTGGAGAACGTCGGCGGCGACGGGACCGCGCCGAAGAAGCAGCCGGTGAAGGTCAACAAGATCGGGCGGAACGACCCCTGCCCCTGCGGCAGCGGCTTGAAATGGAAGAAGTGCACGTGCCCGGAATATCACAAGAACTGACCCAGGCGAAACATCCGGCTTTTGTTCGGCATGCCGTTTGCTTTTCAGAACGCGGGATGTTATATTATCAGACACAAACAATAAAGTAGGACGCGCATATGAATTTTTTGACAATTGCTTCTATGGGGTTTATGATGTTTCCCGCTGCCAGACCGAGGGACATTGGCTCGTGGCTTTTCAGGGCACGAAGGCAGAAGTGCGAGAAGCCTATGACGATATAGTCGATCCGGATATGGAAGATGAAGATGAATTTGAGTATTGCTTCAAAAACAGGTTTCCCGATTTCGTCCATGACTTTGAGAAAACCCAGCAGCTTTTTGTGAAAAACGTGAGAAAAGGCCGCGAGTGGATGTATGAGTGGACACCCTGCGAATGGGAGGACTGCCAGGAAAGCGACACGGTGCTTCTGCGGGCGCACAGCCTCGCCCCCTGCGACATTGTACGGATGGAAGAGGACGCCCTTTTCTTCGATCTTGTGGACAATACAGACAGTTCGTCGCGCATAATAGGGGCTTATTTCATCTGGCCGTTGGACCCCAAGCTGAATGGATACCTTCGTTATCTCCATCAGGATTACAAGAATCCGGGATGCTGGATTCCCTGTGCTTACAGCGTCGTCCTGGACCGGAGGGAGGGACAGATTCCCCCGGTTATCATTAAGCACGCCGAATTTTCAAGCGATGTGTATGATAAAACCTTTAAAAGCCGGTGTGGAAATAGAATATCACGCTCTGGAAATGCTGGGACTCGAAGTGAAGGAATGAATGACAACCTCCCGGCCCTGCTCCGGGATCGCAAGCAAAGGAGGTCCCTATGCCCCTGGAAACCCACGAACAAAACGGCTTAACCTGGCTCACCGCCCCCAATTTAAGCGGCGTGCGCCACGGCTTTTCCAGCCGCCCAGGCGGCGTTTCCCCCGCCCCCTGGGACAGTTTGAACCTCCGCCCCGGCATGGGGGACGGGCGGGAGGCCATGCTGGAAAATTACCGCCGCTTCTGCGCGCTTCTCGGCGTGGACATGGAGCGGACCGTCCTCTCCCGGCAGGTCCATGAGACCAACGTCCGGGCCTGTACGGCGGAGGACGCCGGGAAGGGCCTCTTCCGGGAGCGGGACTATGACAGCGCCGATGCCCTGGTCACGGACGTGCCGGGGCTGACCCTCTTCGTCTTCTCCGCCGACTGCGGAACCGTACTGCTCCACGACCCCCTGGCCGGCTGTATCGGGGCCGTTCACGCCGGGTGGCGGGGCTGTGCCGGGGGGATTGTGGAGAAGACCGTCCGGGAGATGACCCGCCTCTATGGAGCGGACCCCGCCCGGATGCGGGCGGCCCTGGGGCCCTGCATCGGCCCGTGCTGCTTTGAGACCGACGGCGATGTGCCGGAGGCCATGGAGGCCTCTTTGGGGGCGGAGGCGAAGCCCTTCCTGGAACGGCGGGGGGCAAAATACCATGTGGATCTGGCGGGGCTCAACCGCCAATGGCTGCTGCGGGCCGGGCTGGCGGCGGACCACATCGACGTCTGCGGTCTCTGCACCGGCTGCCGTCCGGACCTGTTCTGGTCCCACCGGAAGCTGGGGGACCAGCGGGGCGTTCAATGCGCCGCCGTCTCCCTGGCGTGACGCGGGTGTTTAAACGACTCGGAAGTTTCACGGGAGCGGCGTCAGGGATGGTCTCCGGCCAGGAAGCGCCGGGGCTGACCCGGCCCGCCCTGCCGCTTTATTCAACATGATTCAACAATCGGATGGTGCCATGAAGAAGTCCCTTTTGAAGACAATCTGCATCCTTTTGCTGCCGGCCCTGCTGCTGAGCGGCTGCTGGCAGGAGGACCCCCTGGAGGAGGAAAGTCCGGTCCACCCGGACCAGACGCCGCTGACGGCGGAGGAGAAGCCTCCCGCAGTCATTCTGCCGGAGCAGTTCTCCCTGCCCTACGCCCCGGAGCAGACCCTGGACCCCATCACCTGCGCCGACGGGATGCAGCAGGTGATCTCCTCCCTGCTGTGTGAGAGTCTGTTCCGCCTGGGGCCGGATTTTCAGCCCCAGGCCTGGCTGTGTGAGCGCTATACCTGCGAGGGAAACAAATACACCCTCACCCTGCGGGACGGCGTCACCTTCTCCGACGGCTCCCCGCTGACGGCAAAAGACGTCAAGGCCACCCTGGACCGGGCCCGGAACTCCCAGCGCTATGGCGCGCGGCTCTCCGGCGTCACCAGGATCTCCTCCGGCAGCGGAACCGTCACCATCACCCTCTCCTCGCCCAACAGCGCCTTTCCGGCCCTGTTGGACATCCCCATTGTCAAAGCCGGGACGGAGCGGGGCATTCCCACCGGTACGGGGCCCTACCTCTTCTCCGCAGAGAGCACCGGCGACTGCCTGATTGCCAACCAGTCCTGGTGGCAGGGCGCCGCCCAGCCAATCGACCGCATCGCCCTGGTGGAGGCCAGCGATCAGAACACCATGCTCTACCGCTTCACCTCCCACGATGTCCAGCTGGTCACTGCGGATCTCACCGGGTCCGACCCCATCACCACCACCGGCAGCTTCGTCTTCCTGGATGTGAATACCACCATTTTCCAGTATATCGGCTGCAACGTCACCCGGGAGCCCCTGGACAACGCCGTGCTCCGCAGGGCTCTCTGGTCCGGAATGGACCGGCAGCAGCTGGTCAGCAGCCTGCTCTCCGGCCACGGCGCCGCCGCGCAGTTCCCCGTCTCCCCCGCCTCTCCCCTCTACCCCAGGCAGCTGGAGGAACCGGACGGCGCCGTTTCCCTGGCCGCAGGGGGCGTCACGGTGGAGGAGCCCCTGATCCTGCTGGTCAACGAGGAGAACCACTTCAAGGTCTCCATGGCCCGGCAGATCGCCGCCGGCTTCACCTCCGGCGGCATTCCGGTGGACATCAACGTGCTCCCCTGGGAGGAGTACACCGCCGCGCTCAACGCGGGAAATTTTGACCTCTACTACGGCGAGGTGCGCCTGACCGCCGACTGGAACCTCTCCGCGCTGCTGGGCAGCAGCGGAAGTCTCAATTACGGCCGCTGGAAGGACCCCCAGACGGACCAGCTGCTGGCGGACTTTGCCGCAGACCACACCGCCGCGGCGCAAGCCCTGTACGACCATCTGCGGAGGCATGCCCCCATTCTGCCGGTGTGCTTCAAGTCCACCTCCACGCTGGTGCAGGCCGGCGTCCTGGAGGGGCTGGTCTCCACGGCGGCGGAGCCGTTTTACAATCTTACGAACTGCGCCGTCCATCTCCAGCCCGCCTCCCCGTGAATTGCGCCGCAGAGAACGCGAGGCCTTTTGCCCCAGGCAAAAGGCCTCGTTTATAGTCACCGCAGTTGAAAAGAAGCAAATGCTTCTTTTCAACCCTGGGGCGCATAGGCGCCCCAGGGGCCGTGAAACGGCCTGACGGTGGACTTC
>JAAWIL010000093.1 GCA_022796315.1 Oscillibacter sp.
GATATCCTTCTTGGTAGAACCTGTCTCAATCACATTACCGCAGGCGCATGTAATCGTAGTCTGCTGATAATTGGGATGGATTCCTTCCTTCATTGCTCTCGTTCACCTCTTTCTTTTGAAGACTACGCCGGCGAAGCTTTCACCTCACAAACGCGGTATTTAGCATACCACACCTGATTTCAAAATGCAAGGGGTTTTCAAAACTTTTCCGCTCTTTTTTACAAATTACAGCTCCACGGTCCTGCCGGGCCGCAGGAAGTACAGCACCCGGCGGACCACCGGCCGCTCCAGCACCTGCTCCAGGGCACGGCTGTAGGCCATGAGCTGGGGGCGGTAGCGCTCCGCCCGGTCCTGGATCTCCGTCTCCGTCCGGACCTGGTCGGTCTTGAAGTCCACCACCGTCACCCCGCCGTCTGTCTCAAAGCAGCAGTCCACCACGCCCTGGAGCAGCATGGTGTCCCCGGCGGCGGCCTGGGGGTCGTACTCTCTGGCGTCCATCAGCAGCGTGAAGGGATACTCCCGCCGCAGTTTCCGCCCCCGCCGGATCTCCTCCGCCAGGGGCGAGCGCAGAAAGCGCTCCAGGGCCGGAACATCCGCCGCCTCCCGCTGCTCCGCCGTCAGCAGCTGCCGCTCCGCCATGTCCGCCACCTGTCCCGCCGCGTCCAAATTGGAGAAATCCAGATACTGTAACGCCAGGTGGACGGCGGTGCCCGCCTCCGCCGCCGTCAGCCCCCGGCGTGCCTGCCGGAAGCGGGGCTGCGTCAGGGGCCGCAGGGCCGGGACGTGGGCGGCGTTCTCCGAGATCTCCTGGTCCAGCAGGCGCCCTTTCAGCTGCGTGGCCGTCACCTTGGCCGGCAGGGCCGTCTCCCTGGCATACGGATAGACGAACTCCAGCAGTGCCGGGTCAAAGGGCGCCTCCTCCCCCGCCGCCGTCTCCGCCGTTCCGGCGCGGTCCGGCCGCTGGCGGTAGTCCTCAGCGTCGTGGAGGCAGACCTGCCAGGCCGCCGTGGAACCGCCGTACCGCGCTTCCATCCCCCCGCCGCCCAGGACCCGCAGAGGCTCCGCCTCCGGGCGGCACAGCAGGGCCAGCAGCAGCCAGTCCCCAAAGGTTCTTCCCGCCGCCACCGTCTCCGGCGGAACCGGGCAGGCCGCCACGGAGCACAGGGTCTTCAGCCGCTTCTCCGGGCGGTACATAGCGTCCACCAGGATCAGCTTTTCCTTGGGCCGGGTCATGGCCACGTACAGCACCCGCTGCTCCTCCGCCAGATTCTCCCGCCGTATCTTCTCCTCGATGGCCAGCCGCGCCAGGGTGGGGTAGCGAATCCGCCGCGCCAAGTCCACATACCGGGGCCCCAGGCCCATCTGGGGGTGGACCAGCACCGCCGTGTCAAAGTCCTGGCGGGAGAAGGCGTGGTCCAGGTCCGCCAGAATCACAATGGGGAACTCCAGGCCCTTGGACTTGTGGATACTCATGAGCCGGACGCCGTTCACTGCCGCCGCGGCGTGGGTCACCGGGGCCTGGCCGGCCTCCAGCAGCCGGCGCAGCTGTGTGACAAAGGCAAAGAGCCCCCGGCAGCCGCCGCTCTCAAACTTCTCCGCGTGGCGGCTCAGGGCGATGAGGTTCTCCCGCCGGGCCGGGCCGTCGTCCATGGCCCCGAACACCCCCAGGACATGGAAGGTATGGTAGATGTGCCACACCAGCCGGTGGACGCTCATGTCCCGGGCCGCCAGCCGCAGCGCCGTCAGCTCCTCCAGAAAGGACCGGCAGTCCTCCCCGCCGTCCGCCGCCACCGCGTCATAAAACTCCGCCTCCGGGGCGCTCCCCCGGATCTCCGCCAGCCGGTCCGCCGAAAAGCCGAAGAGGGGCGAGCGCAGAACCGAGATCAGCGGCACATCCTGCCGGGGGTTGTCCACCAGCGCCAGCAGGGACAGCATCACGGAGATCTCCATGGTGTGGAAGAAGTCCCCCTGCTCCTCAAAGGCGCAGGGAATCTCCCGCTCCGCCAGGGCCATGGCATAGGCCGCCGCCCGGCTGCCGGGGGAGCGCATTAAGATGACGATGTCCTCCGGCCGGCAGGGGCGGAGATCGCCGTCCTCCCCGGTGACGGGATACTTCTCATCCAGCAGCTGCCGGATACGCTCCGCCGTAAACCGGGCCTCCGCTGTCAGCCTCCGTACCGGCTGGCTGTCCTCCGCCGACCGCTGCCGGGCGGCAATCAGATGGAACTCCGTGGCGCAGTCCTGCCGGGGCGGGTAGTACTCCGCGCCGAAGTGGAGGGCCTCGTCCTCGCCGTAGTCCATCTCCCCCATCTCCTCCGAGAGAATGTTCTCAAAGATGAAGTTGGCGGCGTCCAGAATCTCCTGCCGGGAGCGGAAGTTCCGGGAGAGAAGGACCTTCCGCTCCTCTCCCTCCTCCGCCTCCTCCCAGGGGCGGAAGCGGCGGTATTTCTCCAGGAAGATCGTGGGGTCCGCCAGGCGGAAGCGGTAGATGCTCTGCTTCACGTCCCCCACGGTGAAGAGGTTCCGCCCCGCCTTTGAGACAGCCCGGAAGATGGCGTTCTGCACCTCGTTGGTGTCCTGGTACTCATCCACCAGAATCTCCTGGTACCGGGCCGATACCTGCTCCCCCAGTTCCGTGGGGGCGCCGTCTGTGCCCACCAGCAGCCGCAGGGCCAGGTGCTCCTGGTCGGAGAAGTCCGCCGCGTTCAGCCGCAGCTTCTCCACCCGGTAGCTCTCGGAAAAGGCGGCGGTGAGCTCCAGCAGGGCCAGCATGGCGGGGGCCAGGGCCCGCAGGTCCTCCATGGCCTCCTCCCCGCTGGTCTCCAGAAGTCCGCTCAGCTTCCCCCGGGCATCCTTACAGCCCTCCCACAGGGTCTTCAGCGCCGTGATCTCCGGCTCGTCCTTCCGCCCCTTGGGGGTGGTCAGGCGGGGGAACTCCACCTCCGCCTCCGCCTGCCGGGCCTCCTCCCAGCGCTCCGCCCGGGCCACGCGGGCAAAGCCCTGGGCGGCTATGCGGAACTTCTCCCCATAGCCCCGCTCCAGGGCCGGGTCCCCGGCGGTCCGGTCCGCCCCCCGCTCCAGAAGGGACGCCCAGTGGCCAGCCCGCCGCCGGATGGTTCCCAGCAGCTCCCTGGCGTAGGGCGTCCCGTCAAAGGACCCGTCCAGGGAGGTCCAGGCCGCCCGGTTCTCCTCCAGCCATGCCTCCGGCGCGGCGTGGCTCTGGAGCTTCTCGTGGACCTCCAGCACCAGCTCCGCCAGACGGGCGTCGTCCCGGCCGGCCCCCAGGGTGTCCGCCAGCAGCTCCCGGCCGGGGTCCAGCTGGTCGTAGAAGGACTCCAGCACCCGCTCCAGCACCCGTCTCCGCAGGAGCTTCGCCTCCCCCTCGTCCAGGACCCGGAAGTCCGGCGTCAGGGCGCAGCGGTCCTCCTCCCTGGCCAGCAGATGGGCGTTCTCCCGCAGCAATGCGGCGCAGAAGGCGTCCACGGTCTTGATATCCGCCTGATACACCCGCAGCAGCTGGCGCTTCAAATGCCGGCTGCCGGGGTCTTCCGCCAGGCGCTTGGAGAGCTCTGAGGCAATCTTGCTCCGCAGCTCCGCCGCTGCGGCCTTGGTGTAGGTAATCACCAGGAAGTCGTCCAGATTGCAGCGGTCCTCCGTCACATAGCGGAACAGCCGCTCCACCAGCACCTTCGTCTTGCCGGAGCCGGCGGCGGCGGACACCAGGAGGCTTCCGCCCCGGTTCCCTGCCGCCGCCTCCTGCTGGGGCGTCAGCGTCAATTTTGCCACGGTTCCTCGCCTCCTCTCTCCAATTCCTCCCAGAATTCCTCCATTTTGACCGGCAAAATATAGCGCAGGTGGTCGCCGTCCCGGCCGTCCTGGAAGTGGCAGGCGTCCGCCCAGTCGCAGAAGCGGCACGGGCTGTCCTCCTCGCTGTGGCAGCAGGGGTCCGCCGTAATCGTCCGGATCTCCCCGGCAATCTGGCGGAGCTGCCGCTCCACGTGCTCCCCCAGACGGCCCAGGCGGGCCGCCGAGGCAATGCTGCCGGACAGCTGGCCGTCCCGGCCCACCCGCACCGGCAGATAGTGGGGCTCCTGCAGCGACTCGTGCTCCATGGCCCGGAGGACCTCCGGCTCCGCCAGCAGCAGCCCGGAGCGCCGCAGCTGCTTCTCCCGCTCCTTTTGCAGCCGCTCCGGCGAGATGTTCCGCTCCAGGGAGAGAATCTCATCCCGGGCGGGCAGATAGAGCACTCCCGCCGGCTCAATCTCATGGCCGAAGTAGGCCGCGCCCTCCTTTTGCAGGGTGAAGAGATACAGCAGCATCTGGATATCCAGGCCCATCCGCACCGCGGCCAGGTCAAAGGCCTTCTTGCCGGACTTGTAGTCCACCACCCGCAGATACAGCTTCCCGTCCTTTACCCAGCCGTCCACCCGGTCCACCTTGCCGCCGATCCGCAGCTCCGCATCCGGCTCGGAGATCACCACCGCCGGCAGCTCCTTCCCGTCCCCGAAGCCGAGCTCAAAGGCCAGGGGCACAAAGTCCGAGTGCCGCAGCTCCTCCGCCGCCTGGTCCACCACGGCGCAGGCCAGGTTCCGCAGCCGGCCGAAGAGATACCGGAACCGGGCGTTCCGGTCCTGGAAGTTGCGGAGCTCCTGCTCCACATACTCCCGAATGTACTGCCGCACCAGGGCGTACAGCGTCTCCCGGTCCACCTGGGCAAAGCCGCCCCGCGCCAGCACGTCCCGGGTCACCCGCTCCAGCAAAAAGTGCAGGAAGGTCCCGATCTGGGGCGCGTCAAAGGCCGCCGGCGTCCGGGGCTTGGCCCGCAGGCCGTATTCCATAAAAAAGGAGAAGTGGCATGAGCGCATCCGCTCCGCCCGGGAGGCCGACATGGAGATCCGCTCCCCGTACAGCGTCCGAACCGCCCGCCGGGAGAGGCTCCCCCGGGTCAGCGCGGCGGCCCGCTCCATGGCCTCCAGCTTCCGGCGGTAGGCCGGCAGGGCTGCGAAGTACTCCCACAGCGCCCCGCCGGGGACTGCGGACTCCAGCGCCGGCAGAGGCGCCATCAGCCGGCACTCCCGCCCCGCCCGCTCCACCCGGAGCGCCGGGAACAGCTCCAGCAGGCGGCCCGCCACAAAGGCCGGCCGCAGCTCCGCGCCGGAGAGATCCGCCACGGGATAGCTGACAGTCAGCCCCTCCTCCGGCTGGGCCAGGGCGGCATAGAGATTCTGGAGCTCCAGGCCCATCCGCTCCATGCCGGCGGGCGAGAGGTGAATTCCCCGCTGGGCCAGCTCCTCCCGGTCGTCGTCGTTCAAAATGCCGCCGCTCTGACCGGGGTCCGGCAGCACGTGGTCGTTGGCCCCCAGCAGGAAGAGGTACTTGGAGGCATGGCGGTCATTGCGGCTGATATTGCTGACGGACACCTGGTCCAGGGACACGGGGATGGTGCCCACGCTGTACTCCGTGAACACCTGCCGCAGCAGCCGGGAGAACTCGTCCAGCTCCATCCGCTCGCCGCCCAGGATCTCCACAAACTGATCCAGCACGCCGCAGAGGATCTCCCACAGCTGGGCCGTCTCCTCCGCGTCCTGGAGCCGCCCCGCCTCCGCCTGGGCCCGCATCTGCTCCTCCAGCGCCCGCTGGAGGCCCAGCTCCTCCAGGAAGTCATAGAGGGCATCTATCTTCTCCTCCGCCGTCTCGCCGCCCTTCAGCCGCTCCGCCAGACGGCCCAGGGGCTCCCGCACCCGGCGGCGCAGGCCGTTCACCTGGTCCAGCCGGGCCTGCCGGAGATCGTTCCAGGGGGCCCCGTACCCGTCCGGGTTCTCTGTCCAGTCCACGTCCCGCAGCCACATCTGCCCGTGAACCTCCCACTTGAGGACGTAGTTCTCCAGCAGATCGCACTCCTCCGGGGAGAGCCCCGCCAGCCCCGTCTTCAGCCAGCGGAACATGTCCTCATATTCGTATCCGCCGTCAATGGCCGCCAGCACGCCGGTCAGCAGACTCAGCACCGGCTTCTCCAGGATGTCGCTGCGGCGGCTCAGGTAGGCGGGAATCCCATAGCGCTCAAACACCGCCTCGATGATTCCCTCGTACTCCTCCATATTCCGGGCCGCCACGGTGATCTCCCGGTAGCGGCACCGGTTCTCCGCCACCAGCCGCCGGATCTCCGCCGCCGTCTGCTCCACCTCCTCGTAGGCGTCCACAGCCTCCCGCAGGCGGACGGCGCAGTCCTCCGTCCAGGGGACATTCTCCCCAAAAAAGTACCGCTCCAGGTGGGTCAGAGCGGAGACAACCGGCCGCGCCATGGTCTCCACCTCCACGGGACACCGGGCCCGCTCCGCCAGCCGGCGCAGCTGGTCCACGGTCTTCAGGGAGGGCGCGAAAATCTCCTCCTGGCTGTCCGGCTCTCCCAGCAGCGTCACGGTGACAGACCGGGCTTGGCGCAGCATACACTCCAGGACCCGCCGCTCCTGGGCCGTGAAGTAGGTGAACCCATCCACAAAGATGTCCTTCCCGCAGACGTAGCCAGAGGCCTCCAGGCTGTCGCAGAGCTTGGTCATCCGGTCCCGGGCGTCAAAGCCCGGCCGCAGGAGCCGGGCCTCATAGGCCCCGTACAGCAGACTCAGGTCACAGAGCTTGTCATGGGCCGCGCCGGGAATCTCCTTGGCCTCCGCGTAAAGGGCCTCCGGGGACACGTCATAGCACCGGAGCTCCTCAAAAAGGGACAGCAGCTGCCCCAAAAAGGCGGACTTCCGGGAGGGCCGGCGGTACACCGTCAGCAGCGGGGCAGTCTCCAGCAGGGCCTTCTGCAGGTTCAGGAGCTTGCCGCCGGCGTCCAGGGTCACCTGAGCGGCGCCGCCGGTAATCCGCAGCACCCGCTCCCCCAGCCGCTGAAAGCTCAGTACCTCCGCGTGGCGGCTGGCCGTGGCGCCGCAGACCCGGCACAGCTCCACCTCAGCCTGGTGGGAAGCGTGCTCCGGCACCAGGAGGATCTGCCCTCCGCCGTCCCCCAGCGCCGCGACGCGCCGCATCACGGCCTTTGATTTTCCTGTTCCGGCTCGGCCCAGCAGAACTGTCAGCATGGTATGGCCTCCTCTTCCAGATCCTTGTCTGCGATTCCCTCCGAACGGAACGGCCGGAAGGAATCGCTCTGCCATGTTTTGCGGCTGCCGCTGGTTACGGCGGTGCGCAAAACGGTTAGGGTCATATTATATCACAGATCTCCGGACAAAACAGCCCCGCCTTTTCACAAAAAAAGACGGCGGCGTATTGTATCCGGCGGAAAAAAGAGGTATGATCAACGCATCCATCTTCAAAGTGACATAAAGGGGTGGCTTCCCTGTCAAATGAGGCACAGAAGACTTTCAACGCCCTGATGCAAAACAGCAAGGAGCTGCCCAAAATCCAGACGCGCACTGACGCAAAAGCCATGTCCAAACACGGCGTGCAGAAGCCGAGGTCCGCACAATCATCCGGAGAGGCCAGAAGGAATCCGTGCCATGTTTTGCGGCTGCCGCCGTTTACGGACGAAATCCAATCGTGGATTTCCGAATTTTAGATTCGGAAATCATACACACAACAGACTAAGAGCCTGTTTAGGATCTCAGCGTGCGGGGATTGGCGAGGGGATTTTTTGTCCAGCAAGGCAAAAAGCCGCCGCAATCCTGGCGGATTGCAAGGGT
>JAAWIL010000094.1 GCA_022796315.1 Oscillibacter sp.
CTGTTTAATATCTCGACGTGTATGGATTGGCGAGTGGATTTTTTGCCCTGCAAGGCAAAAATCCGCAGGCATCCTGACGGATGGCAAGGATTTTTAACGAAGTCTGGACGGAAATACGCCGCCAAGACGTGTGCGGGGAGATTTTAAACAGGCTCTAAGCGCCGCAGGCCCATTTGCTCGGAGGTTCCTGGTGAATTTATGAATCCAGGTTCTCACAGCGCCGTCAGCAGCGTCCCCGCGCCGGTCAGGCCGCAGCCCGCCAGACTCTTGGCGGTGAACTGCCCGCGGAGGAACACAAAGGCCAGCGCCAGGTGATGACCGCGCTCGGCTTGTCAATGGGCGCCACTTTGGAGACCTCCCCCAGCTGCCCCGGCGCGGCTTGCATCTTTCCCCAATCTGTGGTATCCTGTTCTCCGAAAACCGGAGAGAGGAGGGCCCGCTATGAGCCCATCGTTCCTTGCCGTCCTGCTGGCCGTCTTGCTGCTCAGCGGCTGCGCCGCCCCGGCCCCGGCCCCGCCGGACGCCCCGGAACCTCCCCCGGAGCAAACCTCCCTCCCGGACGCCCCGCCGCTCCCGGAGCCCGCCCCGGAGCCGGAGCCCGGGGACTTCGTCCGGGTGACGGACTACCTGCCGGAGATCCGGGTAGACCTGCGGTACGCCGGGGAGGACAACTTCACCGGCCAGGTGATCTACTCCTTCTCCGGCGCCTATCTGCGCTACGGCACTCTGGAAAAACTCTCCGCCGCCCAGGAGACCCTGGCGGAGGCCGGCTATGGCCTGCTGCTCTGGGACGCCTTCCGGCCCACGGCGGCTCAATTCCGCCTCTGGGAGGTCTGTCCCGACCCTGCCTATGTGGCAAACCCCCAGCGGGGCTTCTCCTCCCACAGCCGGGGGAACACCGTGGACCTCACCCTGGTGACCCTCGAGGGCGAAACCGTGGAGATGCCCACGGGCTTTGACGACTTCTCCCCCCTGGCGGACCGGGACTACAGCGACGTGCCCGAGACCGCCGCGGCCAACGCGCGGCTGCTGGAGAGCGCCATGACCGCCGCCGGCTTCCGGCCCTATCAGGGGGAGTGGTGGCACTTTACCGACACGGACGATTACCCGGTGGAGGAGGACTTCTCCCCGGAGCAGCAGGAGGAACCTCATGCGGATTATGGCCATTGACTACGGCGACGCCCACACCGGCATCGCCGTCTCCGACCCCACGGGCCTGCTGGCGGGCTGCACCGCCGTCATCACCGCCTACCGTCCCGAGGCCGTGGCGGACCGGATCGCCGCCCTGGCGGCGGAGCACGGCGCCGAAGAGCTGGTCCTGGGGCACCCCATCAACATGGACGGCACCCTGGGCCCCCGGTCCGAGAAGGCCCGCGCCATGAAGGCGCTGCTGGAGGAACGCACCGGGCTGCCGGTGACCCTCTGGGACGAGCGCCGCACCACCATCGACGCCCACCAGATCCTGTTCAACAGCGGAAAAAACGCCAAGCAGCGGAAAAAGACCGTGGACGCCGTGGCGGCCGCGCTGATCCTGGAGGGATATCTCACCTATAAAAAGAGCCGCTGAGCTTCGCTTCCTGCTGCCTGCGCGGCAGGGAGTTCCGGCGTGCGGAGAGAGGAACCGTCATGACCAAGGAAGAGGCCCTGAAAACCTATTTCGGCTACGACGAATTCCGGGGCGGCCAGCGGGAGATGATCGACGCCCTGCTGGACGGCCGGGACGCCCTGGCCATCATGCCCACGGGAGCCGGCAAGTCCCTGTGCTACCAGATTCCGGCCCTGCTGCTGCCGGGGATCACCCTGGTGATCTCCCCCCTGGTATCCTTGATGCGGGACCAGGTGACGGGCCTCAGGCAGATGGGCATCCCGGCGGCCTTTCTCAACAGCACCCTGACCTTCCGCCAGTATCTGCTGGCCCTGGACCGGGCCAGGGAGGGGCGGTACAAGATCATCTACGTGGCCCCGGAGCGGCTGGAGACGGAGGGCTTCCGGGCCTTCGCGGAGACGGCGGAGATCTCCCTGGTGGCCGTGGACGAGGCCCACTGCATCTCCCAGTGGGGCCAGGACTTCCGGCCCTCCTATGTGAAGATCCCCGCCTTTGTGGAGAGCCTGGGGCGCCGTCCCCCGGTGGGGGCCTTCACCGCCACCGCCACGCCGGAGGTTCAGGAGGACATCGCGCGCCTGCTGGCCCTGCGGGAGCCCCTGCGGATGACCACGGGCTTTGACCGGGAGAATCTGTTCTTCGAGGTCCAACAGCCCCAGGACAAGCGGGCGGCCCTGCTGGAGCTGGTCCGGGGGCGGCCCGGCAAGTGCGGCATCGTCTACTGCTCCACCCGAAAGAACGTGGAGGAGGTCTGCGCCTTCTTACAGGAGCGGGGGATCTCCGCCGCCCGCTACCACGCGGGCCTGGAAGCGGAGGAGCGGCGGCAGAGCCAGGAGGATTTCCTCTATGACCGGGTGTCCGTGATGGTGGCCACCAACGCCTTCGGCATGGGGATCGACAAGTCCGACGTGCGCTATGTGGTCCACTACAACATGCCCAAGGACATCGAGAGCTACTACCAGGAGGCCGGCCGGGCGGGGCGGGACGGCCTGCCCTCCAGCTGCATTCTCCTCTTCAGCGGCCAGGACGTGCGGACCAACGAGTACCTCATCACCCACGGCGGGGCGCGGGAGGAGCTGGACCAGCGGACCGCCGCCGCCCTGGAGGAGCGGGATCTCCAGCGGCTGCGGCAGATGACCGCCTACTGCCGGACCCGCCGGTGCCTGCGCCAGCACATCCTCCACTATTTCGGGGAGCTGGCCCCGGACCGCTGCAACGTGTGCGGCAACTGCCTGAACAACTTCGAGGAGGCGGACATCGGCCGGGAGGCCGCGGCCATCGTCCGGTGCGTGACGGAGACCGGGGGCCACTTCGGCGTGAACATCCTGGCGGAGACCCTCTGCGGCGCGGAGACCGCCGGCGTCCGCAAGTACCACATGGACCGGGAGCGCACCTACGGCCTCCTGAAGGACCTGACCCAGCAGGCGGTGCGGGAGCGCATCCGCTTCCTGATCGAGGAGAATATCCTGGCCCTCAGCTCCGGCCCCTACCCGGTGGTGGGCCTGGGGGACGGGGCCCGGGACCGGGATCTCTCCGCCCTGCGGATGCCGGTGCTGAAATCCGAGGCGGGCCGCCAGCGGGCCGCCGCCCCGGCGGAGCTGGAGGGCAGCGCGGCGGAGCTCTTCGGCCGGCTGCGGATGCTCCGGGCCAAGACCGCCCGGATGCAGGGGGTCCCGGCCTACGTGGTGTTCTCCGACAAGACCCTGCGGGAGCTGGCCGTCACCCGGCCCCAGACCATGGCGGAGTTCCGGACCGTCAGCGGCGTGGGCGAGGTAAAGGCCGGCCGGTACGGGAAGGCCTTTTTGGCGGAGATCACCGGGTTTGAGGGCTTCTGAGATTTGCCGGATCTGCCGGGGGCGATTGTCCGAGGGTTTCACCGTCCTGCTTCCCCGTACCCCGCGAGGGGACTTCATGAATGTACAAATATCATAAAATGCGCGGCGGAACACACCCTCACTGAAGGGAAATCAATTTTGAGAAAATAAAGCCGCGTTTGTAGGGCGCGACGACCCGGCGCGCCGCTGATGGGCAGATTTTCCCAACAGCGCGCCGGGGTCGTCGCGCCCTACGGATGCAAAATTGATTTCCCTGCTCTCACCGGTTTTTCCTTTGACATTCTCAAACTTTTCTTATAGAATAGAGACATACAGGAGGCAGCAGTCTGAAATCCCGCCGGAGAGTGCTTTCCCGGCTCTCCACCTCATCACATCGACACAGAAGGAGGATCTGGTATGAACCTGAAAACATGGGATCTCGCGCTTCTCCGCTTTCTTTCGTCTCTGGTTCTTCTGATGACGTTCCTGGTTCTTCTGATGATGTTCCCCCGCGGCGGGGACGTTCAGGTCCCCTGCGAAGCCTCCCCGCAGCGCGGACACTGGGCGGTCCTCACGGAAAACGGCATGCAGGTCATCCATAATTCTGAGACAGGCAAAACCATCTATCAAGCGTTCAGGGCGGCAGAAGACGGCTTTGTGGAGCTTGATCTGGAGGAATACGCCCAGCAGCTGAACGCGGAGATTGCGGAAACACAGCAGCTTTCCCCGTTCGACTGATCTTTTCGTCCCGGAAGGTCCCTCCCTTGATAAAACCCTGAAAAAAAGACGCGATGGCCGCCGGCCATACGCGTCTTTTTGTTGGATTCCCTTTCCGATGTCCGAGCCGGCAGAACCCCCGCCCCCTGCCTCTTTCAGGAATTGGCGTCCAGCTTGTCCAGGAGATAGGCCAGCAGAAAGCCCCCACCGCAGCAGAGGGCGGACAGGAGGATCTCCCCGGCGGCGTACTCCGTGGGGATGATCACCAGGGTGGACGCCAGCACGATCCCCAGAATCCCGTGGAAGGCCACGGAGTAGTGCTCCCGCAGGAACCAGCTCATCAGCCGGGCCAGCAGCAAAATGGCCAGACCCATCCCCGGCAGGCTGGCGGAGAGCACCAGGAAGTCCAGCCGGGCCAGGCCCTCCAGAATGGGCTGGTACAGCCCCAGGGCCATCATCACCGAGGCGGAGGTCATCCCCGGAATCACCACGCTGATGCCCCACAGCACCCCGCAGAAGTTGTACCACCAGAAATTCGGCTCAACCCGCACATGGGCGATCCGGCTGACGTAAAACAGCCCCGCGAACAGCGCCCCCGCGCACAGAACCATGCTCACCCAGGAGGCGGCGCTCCGCCCCTCCTTCCCCGCCTCCCGGAACAGCGCCGGCAGCGTCCCGGCGATCAGCCCGATGAAGAGCCACGTGGTCACTGTGCCGGAGAGCAGGAACGCGGCGGAAATCCCCTTGGCAAAGCCCAGAAAGCCCAGGCACCACCCGATGGCCAGGGGCGGAATCATCCCCCAGTACTTGGGCAGGGCGGTCCTGGGGCGGGTCAGGATCTCCATGAAGGGCCGGTAAATGTCAAACACCACCGCCAGCACGCCGCCGGAGACCCCGGGCAGAATTGCCCCCACCCCGATCAGCGCGCCGCACAGCAGGTTCCGCAGCCAGTGCATGGTCCGCGTCTGGTCCCGCGGCGTCTTCATACGCAGCCCTCCTCCATGGATTTCCGGCGCGCGGGCCGCGAGGCCCTTGGACTCCCCCGCAGCCCGCGGACGGGTCCCCGCCGGTCTTTTGAACTCTGTTCACATCATAGCAGTTTTGCCGCCCGCTTACAATCCGATACGGCGGCAGGGGGAGAATTTTTTTGTTTTCCGCTGCGGGATTGTGGATGATTGACAAAAGGCTCCGCAGTCCCGGTTTGTTCTCTGTCCGTTTTGTCAGTTGACAGAAAAAACGATAACGTGTAGACTACAAAGCAGATAACCAAAAAGTGCATACCGCAAAGACAATGAAGAGAAGAGTAGGCAGGAAGGACCGTCACAGAGAGCCCCGGCAGCTGGGAAGGGGTACGGAAGCGCTTGCGGAACATGGTCTCGGAGTCGCGCGGCCGACTGCCCCCCGGCACAGGCCGCGACGTGAGCGCACGTCACAGCGCAGGAGTGTGCTGGCACTCCGTAAGGCCGCTTCCGCGAGGGAGCGCGCGAACCAAGGTGGTACCGCGGCGGACACCCGCCGTCCTTGAGGCAGAGTCTGCTTCAAGGTTTTTTTTCGCCCTGCCGGCCCCGGCGCGGCGGTCGTTTCCGACTTCAAGACTTCCTGGAAAGGAGCCCTGATACTGTGAGCCAATCCATCATTCAGATCCAGCATCTCTACAAGACCTTCGGCGGCGGCGCCGCCGCAGTCCACGCCCTGGAGGACATCAACCTGGACATCCAGGCCGGGGAGATCTTTGGGATCATCGGCCTCTCCGGCGCCGGAAAGAGCACCCTGGTGCGGTGCATGAACCTGCTGGAGCGCCCCACCGCCGGCACGGTGATCGTGGACGGCCGGAGCATGACGGAGCTGTCCGAAAAGGAGCTGCGGCTCCAGCGCCGGAAGATCACCATGATCTTCCAGAGCTTCAATCTGCTGATGCAGCGGACGTGCCTGAAAAATGTGTGCTTCCCCATGGAGATCGCCGGGGTCCCCAGGGACCGGGCCCGCAAGCGGGCCCTGGAGCTGCTGGAGATCGTGGGCCTCAGCGAGAAGGCGGAGAGCTACCCCTCTCAGCTCTCCGGCGGGCAGAAGCAGCGGGTGGCCATCGCCCGGGCCCTGGCCACCGACCCGAAGGTGCTCCTCTGCGACGAGGCCACCTCCGCCCTGGACCCCACCACCACCGCCTCCATCCTGGGCCTTCTGAAGGACCTGAACCGGACCCTGGGGGTCACGGTGGTGGTCATCACCCACCAGATGAGCGTCATTGAGGAGATCTGCACCCGGGTGGCGATTCTGGACGGCGGCGTGGTGGCGGAGCAGGGCAGCGTGGAGGAGATCTTCACAAATCCCTCCACCGACGCGGCCCGGCGCCTGGTGTACCCCGGCGGCGTCAGCCCTGTCCGGCACCCCGCCGGGGAGCGGACGGTGCGGGTGGCCTTCAACGGCGGCACCGCCTACCAGCCCCTGATCGCCTCCCTGGCCATTGACTGCGGCGTGAAGGTGAACATCCTGGGGGCCGACACCCGCAACATCGACGGCAAGGCCTTCGGCACCATGCTCCTGGGTCTCCCCGGGGACCCCAACGAGGCCGCCAAGGCCCTGAGCTACATCCGTTCCCAGCCCAACGTCACCGCAGAGGAGGTGGTGGACCATGCTTGAGATCTTTACCGGCGCCTTCTGGGCGGAGTACAGCGGCATCCTGGTGCAGGGCATTCAGGAGACCCTGATCATGACGGTGGTCTCCACCCTGCTGGCCTACCTTCTGGGCCTGCCCCTGGGCGTCATCCTGACCCTGACGCAGCCCCACGGCGTCCGGCCCAACCGGACGGTCAACGCCGTCCTGGGCTGGATCATCAACATGGGCCGCTCCATTCCCTTCATCATTCTCATGGTCCTGCTCTTTGACTTCACCAAGACCCTCGTGGGCACCCGGTTCGGCGTCAAGGGCGCCATCGTGCCCCTGGTGGTCTCCGCCGCCCCCTTCATCGCCCGGATGGTGGAGACCTCCCTGGCGGAGGTGGACGCCGGCGTGGTAGAGGCGGCCCAGTCCATGGGGGCGTCCACCCTTCAGATCGTCTGGAAGGTCTATCTGCCGGAGGCGACGCCCTCCCTGGTTCTGGGCGGGGCCATCTCCATCGTCACCATCCTGGCCTACACCGCCATCGCCGGCACCGTGGGCGCCGGCGGCCTGGGGGACCTGGCCGTCCGCTACGGGCACCAGCGCCACGAGCCCCCCATGCTGTGGGCCGCCACGATTTTCCTCATCATCCTGGTCCAGATCATCCAATCCATTTTCAGCCGTGTGTCGAGCCGCATCGACAAACGTTTGAAATAAGGAGGACCTCCTGTCCGGGCTCCGGAGCCGGCCGCCGTCCTCCCCGCGCACCCTCAGAGCCTGTTTAAAATCTCCCCGCGCATGTCTTGGCGGCGTATTTTCCGCCCTGACTGCGTTAAAAATCCTTGCCATCCGTCAGGATGCCTGCG
>JAAWIL010000095.1 GCA_022796315.1 Oscillibacter sp.
CCGCTCCGGGGCGGAGCCGTGGCAGCTGACGCCCTTCACGTCCACCCGGATCTCCATGCGGCCCCGGTGGCCCCGGTAAATGCCGCCGTCGGTGGGCTCCGTGGAGACCACGAACTCAATCCTGCTGCGGGCGTCCTCGGGGCCCTGGAAGTAGCGGTTGACGATGTACTGCCAGCACATGCCGTCGCAGTCCTCCTCCTGCACGGTGCCCACCACCATGATCTTGTAGCCCGGGGGGATCAGCCCCAGGTCCTTCATAATCTTGGCGCCGTAGACCGCCGAGGCCATGCCGCCCTCCTGGTCGCTGCCGCCCCGGCCGTAGATGATGTCCTCCGTCTCAAAGCCCTCGTAGGGGTCCGCCTCCCAGTTGTCCCGGTTGCCTACGCCCACGTTGTCGATGTGGGCGTCAAAGGCGATGATCTTCTCCCCCTGGCCCATCCAGCCGATCACGTTGCCCAGGCCGTCCACTTCGACCTTGTCATAGCCCAGCTTCTCCATCTCGGCGCGGATGCAGGCCACCACCTCTTCCTCCCCGCAGCTCTCGCTGGGATGGGAGATCATGTCCCGCAAAAAGCGGGACATCTCCGTCCGATAGCCCTCTGCGGCCCGTTTGATCGCTTCAAAATCCATCGCGTTATCCTCCCTGCGTCATGAAAGTTTCCTGATACGGCAGTTTCCTTCCCTCTATCATAGCATAAGGAGGAGACTTGTCAAACAAAAAATTTGTAAAACAAAAATATTTTTCGGGAAGCAGTTGATTTTCATCAAATCTGTGATATGATGATAGAAAAAGATTTGGTGTTTTTTACGGAATCGATGAGAGGAGGGAGCGGCATCGAGCGGGAGAGACTGGATCTGCTGTGCCAGGTGGCGGAGGGAATCGCCGGGCAGTTCGGCAGCAGCTGCGAGGTGGTGGTCCACGATCTGGGCCGCGACCCGGACCACTCGATTGTGGCGGTGGTCAACGGCCATGTGACGGGCCGGAAGGTGGGGGACGGGGCCTCCCGGGTGGTGCTGGAGCAGCTGCGGAACAACCATCAGACGCCCCGGGACCACCTGTGTTATCTCACCAGGACGCCGGACGGGAAACTGCTGAAGTCCTCCACCATCTACATCCGGGGCGGCCAGGGGACGGTGGAGGCCATTCTGGCCATCAACTACGACATCTCCCGGCTGATGATGGTGGAGAGCGCCATTGAGGAGCTGGTCTCCACGAAGGAACCCCAGCCGGCGGAGCCGGAGAAGATCCTGAACATCAACGACCTGCTGGAGGACCTGATCCAGCAGTCCGTGGCCCTGGTGGGCAAGCCGGTGGCGATGATGAACAAGGAGGACAAGGTCCGGGCCGTCCGGTTCCTCAGCCGGAACGGCGCGTTTCTGGTGACCAAGTCCAGCGACAAGATCGCGAAGTATTTTGGAATTTCCAAGTATACGCTGTATTCCTATATTGACATGAAACAGCAGGAGGGCAAAACGACATGATTGATCTGCGCATCCATCGGGAAGGTCTGGAGCACAACCTGAAAAAGGCCCGGGAGAACCGGATTCTCATCCCCACCATCGCCCAGATGCAGCACCCGGAGACGGTTCCGGAGAAGGTGCAGGCCCGGCTCCGGGAGGTAGGGCTCTGGGAGGTGAATCCCCTGAACCTGTTCCGCATCACCTGGAAGAATGAGCCGGTGGAGAGCGGCGGCCTGTTCCAGGCGGTACCCAACTACATCGAGCTGCCCCCGGCCCTCACCGGCGTGCCCTGCCGGATTGTCGCCATGGTGGGCAAGTGGTTCCCCACGGGGTGCCACAAGGTGGGGGCCTCCTTCGGCTGTCTGGCCCCCCGGCTGGTGACGGGGCAGTTTGACGTGGAGAAGCACAAGGCCGTGTGGCCCTCCACCGGCAACTACTGCCGGGGCGGCGCGTTCAACTCGGCGCTGCTTGGGGCCCAGGGCGTGGCGATCCTGCCGGCGGAGATGAGCCGGGAGCGGTTTGACTGGCTGGGGGAGATCGGCGCGGAGATCATCGCCACCCCCGGCTGCGAGTCCAACGTGAAGGAGATCTTCGACAAGACCAATGAGCTCAAGCAGGACCCGGGCTATATGATCTTCAACCAGTTTGAGGAGATGGGGAACCCCCTGTGGCACTACAACGTCACCGGAAACGCCCTGGCAGAGGTCTTTGAGGCCATCAAGCGCCCCGGCGACCGCTTTGCCGGCGCCTGCTTCACCTCCGGCTCCGCGGGGACCCTGTCCACCGGAGACCGGCTCAAGGAGCTGTATCCCCAGCTGAAGCTGGCGGTGGGCGAGGCCCTCCAGTGCCCCACGATTCTGAACAACGGCTTCGGCGGCCACCGGATCGAGGGCATCGGCGACAAGCATATCCCCTGGATTCACAATGTGAAAAACACGGACATGGCCATCGCCATCGATGACGAGGACTCCCAGCGCCTGCTGCGCCTGTTCAACACGGCGGAGGGCCAGACCTACCTGCGGGAGGAGCTCCATCTGGACGAGACGCAGATCGAGCAGCTGACGTGGCTGGGCATCAGCGGCATTGCCAACGTCCTGTGCTGCATCAAGCTGGCCAAGTACTACGAGTTCACCGCCCAGGACGTGGTGGGCACGGTGCTGACGGACTCCGCCGCCATGTATGGCAGCCGGATTCAGGAGCTGAATGAGGAGTACGGCGCTTACAGTGCGCAGGCGGCGGCCCTGGACCACGGGCTGCACATGCTGGGCATGAAGACCGACAGCATGCTGGAGCTGACCTACCTGGAGCGCAAGCGGGTCCACAACCTGAAGTACTACACCTGGGTGGAGCAGCAGGGGAAGACCGCCCAGGAGCTGGACGCCCTGTGGTACGACACCCAGGGCACCTGGGACGCCGTCCACGCCCAGGCGGCGGAGCTGGACGCCCTCATCGACGCGTTCAACCAGGAGACCGGCGTTTTGAAGGAGCTGTAACCGGAGAGCCGGGACCCCGGATGAGGAGGTGCGGCAGTGAGAAAGTTTCAAATTCCAAAACCCCCGTCTTCCTCCACGAAATCCATACGGTTTCCCAATGAGGTCATCCAGCAGGTGGAGGAGGCCATCCGGGGAACGGACTGCACCTTCACCGCTTTCGTGGTGGAGGCGGTCCGTGTGGCCCTGGAGAACCTTCGGGAGGAATAGCGGTACAGCCGCTGACGCCGCCCCCGGTTCCCCACGGGGACTGAGGGCCCCGGCGTCACAGGAAAGAGAGGGAGGTACCCCCATGAGACATGTTTTATACGGCAGATGCGTCCGCTGCGGGCGGACGTACGAGGCCGTACCCGACCTGGTCAACTGCGCGTGCGGCGGCATTCTGGACATTGTCTACGACTACGACTACATCAAGACTGTACTCACCAAGGAGACCCTGCGGGGCCGCCGGCGCACGATGTGGCGCTACCGGGAGCTGCTGCCGGTGGAGGAGTCCACCGCGCCCACCCCGCTGCGGGTGGGCTGGAGCCCACTCTACGAGGAGCCCCGCCTGGCGGAGCGGCTGGGCCTCAAGGGCCTGTGGGTCAAAGACGACGGCCAGAACCCCACCGGGGCCCTGAAGGACCGGGCCAGCGCCATGGCCGTGGCCAAGGCCCGGGAGGCCGGGGCGGAGGTCATCGCCTGCTCCTCCACCGGCAACGCGGCCTCCTCCCTTGCGGGCAACGCGGCGGCGGCGGGCCTGAAGACCTATATTTTCGTCCCCTCCCGGGCGCCCAAGGGGAAGGTGGCCCAGCTGATGACCTTCGGGGCCACGGTGATCTCCGTCCAGGGCAGCTATGAGGAGACTTTCGAGCTGAGCAAGGCCGCCATCGAGCGGTGGGGCTGGTACAACCGCAACGCCGCCATCAACCCCTATCTCTCCGAGGGCAAGAAGACCGTGGCCCTGGAGATTCTGGAGCAGCTGGACTGGCAGGTGCCGGACTACATCGCCATCTCCGTGGGGGACGGCTGCACCATCGCAGGGCTGTGGAAGGGACTGAAGGACCTGTACGCCATCGGCTTCATCGACCGCCTGCCCCGGCTGATCTCCGCCCAGGCGGCGGGGTGCTGTCCCATCAATCGGGCCATCGAGGAGGGAGCAGACTGGCGGCCGATGGAGGAGAATACCTTCGCGGATTCCATCGCCGTGGGTGTTCCCCGGAACCCCGACAAGGCCCTTCAGGCCATCCGGGAGTCCCAGGGCCTGGTGGTGAACGTCTCCGACCAGGAGATCATGGACGCCCAGCAGCTGCTGGGCCGGACCTGCGGCGTCTTTGGAGAGCCCGCCGGCGTCACCGGCACCGCCGGTGTGAAGAAGCTCTGTGAGCAGGGCCTGCTGGGGAAGGAGGACACCGTGGTCAGCGTGGTGACGGGCAACGGCCTCAAGGACGTGGCCAACGCCATCAAGGCCTGCGGGGAGCCCATCGCCATTCCCGGCACCATGGACGCCCTGCTGGCGGCCTTTGCGGCGCGTCAAGTTGTGGTGTCCTAGGATTCCTTCTGAACGGAAAGGCGGGAAGGAATCTGCGCCATGTTTCGCGGTTGCCGCCGTTTACGGCGGCGGGCAAAACGGCTTCCATTCAAAATCGTATGAGCACGCCTGCGGCACGGCCGTGGGACACCGGGCGGCCATAGGCCGCCCGGTTTTTTCCGTGAGCCGGGCTGGAAATCTGGCTGAATCCTGATATAGTCAAACCACTTGAAAACCGGTACCCGATTTTATGGCGGCCAAGCGCCCTTGAATTTCCTGGTTTTCCCATGAGAAGGCTGGAATTTAGGCGGCGGACGGTGAAGAACGTCTTTTGCCGGTGGAGCTGGTGGAATATTCATGGAAATCCGGGAGGCGCTGCATAGAAAACGGTTTTATGTCGAGTGAAAATAGGGGAAAACCGAGGTGGAAAAATACGATTCCAGAGGGGAGGGCCTGTGGAAAAAGTCCGGAACCCATTGAAAAATAAGGGAAAATTCGATGTGGAAAACCGTGTGGAAAATGTGAATAACTATTTGTAAAAGGAAAACGCTCGAAAGTATTATGTAAATGGAATAGATGGGGGAGACGAGGGAAAATTTGGTAGAGACGCAAAAAACAAGCGTCTTTTTGACGAAAATCATCGAGATTCTTTTGCGGTTTTTCTCTCTTGACTTTTTCAAAATTTCGGCTTTTCCGGAAAAGACGACAGGATCTGCAAAAAATTTGTGTGCTGTCTGGATGATTACAGCAGGTAATATACAGAATCCGGCGGAGGAGTCCGGCAAAGGGGACCCCCTCTGCCCGGACCCGGCCGGTGGAGGAGACGTACCCGCGGCGGCTTTCGCGGAAATTTCCGGGCCGCGGAGTGGTTTTTGGCCCTTTTGGGGCTTGTGCTTTGGGGGGAAATCGTTTATACTACAACCATCTATCTGCAATGCCGAGGGAGCCGCCGCTCCTGCAAATACTGGGAAAGAAAGGATGTTCTCATGATCCAACTCAAGTCTGAATTCGGTGAGATCTCCGTCAGCAGCGCCGTGTTCTCCAACATTACGGGCATGGCCGCTACCAACTGCTTCGGCGTCAAGGGCATGGCCTACCGCTCCATGACCGACGGCCTTGTGCATCTGCTGCGCCGGGAGGCCATGAGCAAGGGCGTCAGCATCATCTACCACGACGACAACTCCATCTCCATTGAACTCCATATTATTGTAGAGAACGGCGTGAACCTTCCGGCGGTGTGCCGCTCGATTATGAACGAGGTGCGCTACGTGGTCACGAAAAATACCGGTGTGCAGGTCCAGGCCGTGGACGTGTGCGTCGATTCCATGATCCTTTGAAATGAGGTGCCCTGACCATGACAGAACAAATTACCGGTGCGCTGTTTCAGCAGATGGTCCTTCACGGCGCCGCCGCCATCACCGCCCAGAAGCAGGCCATCAATGATCTCAATGTCTTCCCCGTGCCTGACGGAGACACAGGCACCAATATGTCCATGACCATTGCCACCGCTGTGGCGGAGCTGCGCAAGGCCTCTCCCGCCGCCCTGGACCAGGCGGCCTCCGTCACCGCCTCCGCCCTGCTGCGGGGGGCGCGGGGGAACTCCGGCGTGATCCTCTCCCTGCTCTTCCGGGGCCTTTCCAAGGGGCTGAAGGGCATGGAGGCCGCCGGCGCCGCCGCCTTTGCCGCCGCGATGCAGGAGGGCGTCTCCGCCGCCTACAAGGCCGTGATGAAGCCCGCCGAGGGCACGGTCCTCACCGTCTCCCGTCTGGCGGCCAAGGAGGCCGTGGACGCGGCGGCCGGCGAGACGGATGTGGAGAAGGTCCTGGAGGCCGCCATTGCCAAGGGGCAGGAGACCCTGGCCCAGACCACGGATATGAACCCCGTGCTGAAGAAGGCCGGCGTGGTGGACGCCGGCGGCAAGGGCTACCTGCTGATCCTGGAGGGGATGCTGGCCGCCGTCCGGGGCGAGCCCCTGCCGGAGGTCGCGGAGGAGCCCGCCAAGACCCAGGAGAAGGCGGACTTCGAGGCCCTCTCCGCTGAGGAGATCACCTTTGCCTTTGACACGGTGTTCATCGTTCGCAAGCAGAACGCCGGCGTGGACCTGACGCCGCTGCGGGCATACCTGGACAGCATCGGGGACAGCCTGGTGATCGGCGAGGACGACGAGGCCTTCAAGGTCCACGTTCACACCAACATCCCCGGCGAAGCCCTGACGGAGGCCCAGAAGTACGGCACGCTGGAGCTGGCCAAGATCGAGAATATGCGCACCCAGGCGGAGGATCTGGCCGCCGGGCGTCACGTTCAGAGCACCGACGACCTGGACGCGGTGGAGGCCGCCCTGGAGTCGGACGGGGGACACGCTGTGGCCCCGCCGGAGAAGAAGTACGGCTTCCTGGCGGTGTGCGCCGGCGCGGGACTGGAGGCGGTGTTCAAGGATCTGGGGGCCGACGGCGTAGTCTCCGGCGGGCAGACCATGAACCCCTCCACCGAGAGCATCCTGGCGGGGGTGGACGCCGTTCCGGCGGAGACCGTGTTTGTTCTGCCCAACAACGGCAACATCATCATGGCCGCCCAGCAGTGCGGCGCTCTGACGGAGAAGAACGTGGTGGTTATTCCGACCAAAACCGTGCCCCAGGGCATCACCGCCATGATGAATGTGGACTTTGAGGCGCCGGACGCCGGCAGCCTCGCGGGAGCGATGACCGACAGCCTCTCCACGGTCACCACCGTGCAGATCACCTACGCGGCCCGGGACTCCGACTTTGACGGCTTTGACATCAAGGTGGGGGACTACCTGGCCCTGGAGGAGGGCAAGCTGTTCGGCACGGACACCTCCCTGGATACGCTGCTGAGCCGCCTGGCGGAGAGGGCCCTGGAGAAGAGCGCCTCCTTCATCTCCCTGTACTTCGGGGAGGACGTGCTGGAGGAGGAGGCCCAGCGGGCCGGAGCGCTTTTTGAGGCGGCCTGCCCCAATGCGGAGGTGGCGGTGCTCTCCGGCGGACAGCCGGTGTACTACTACATCATCAGCATGGAGTAAGAGCCTGTTTAATATCTCGACGTGTATGGATTGGCGAGTGGATTTTTTGCCCTGCAAGGCAAAAATCCGCAGGCATCCTGACGGATGGCAAGGA
>JAAWIL010000096.1 GCA_022796315.1 Oscillibacter sp.
TATTCTGAATGTCGGGTCTACTGGCTCATATATGCCATGCCCGAATGATGCGGTATATGCTGCCACAAAAGCCTATGTCCTATCTTTTTCTAACGGACTGTATCAAGAATTGAAAGGAACCGGAGTTACGGTAACCTGCTTATGTCCGGGAGCAACACAGACCTTATTTGCAGAAAAAGCAAATATGAATCACACTCTGCTTTTCAAACGGTTTGTGATGCAGCCGGAGGTTGTTGCCGCTATCGGCTACAACAGTTTACAAAGGGGAAAACGGGTGGCGACTGCTGGTCTTTATAATAAATTGCTCGTGCTTTCTGCCAAGCTGCTTCCCGTATCAATGATCAATCCAATAGCGCAGAGGATGGTAAAAATATAGATCATGAATAGAAGTATTCTTGTTTTCTGAGTCCTATTTTGTGACTGCCGCGCGGCGGAAACGAAAAAAGCGGTAAAACAGGCGGCTAAATGTAAACAGAGGACGGAGAACGGATGAAATTCCGCGCTCCGCCCTCTGCTTATTCGCCCGATTCCGCCTGACAGATGCCGGAATTGTAATGTTCTCGGCTTACTGTTTTACGGACACCTGCCGAATGGACGGCGGGCGTTCTGTCTTGGGGGGAACTCCGCGGGGCTTCCGCAGCAGCCCCAGGGTTCCGGCAAAGAGAGCCAGGTCTGCCAGGTTGTAGACGTACCGCTTGATTGGGCCCGGTGCGCCGGGGAACTGCAAATAGTCCAATACGCTCCCCTGCCGGGTCCGCTCCCACAGGTTGCTGAGCCCTCCGCCCAGGATCAGCCCCACAGCAAACGGGTGCTTCCGCCGGCGGGGCAGTACCGCCGCCAGGGCGGCCAGGGACAGGGGCGGAATTGCCGCCGGGGGAATGGGCAGGCCGAAAGCCGCGCCCCGGTTCCGCAGGGGCCGGACGCGCGTTGGTTCCGCGTCCTGAGTGTCCGCGCCCTCCAGGGTGTGCCTCAGGGCGGCGCAGGCGGCGCAGGTCAGGGCCGCTGTCAGAGCCGTTCTCATGGTCCTTCCTCCTCTTCCATAGCCTTTTCCAGGGCGGAGCGCAGGGCGCCGGAGTTGCCTGGGCGGTTGTTCTTGGACAGGGCCCCGGCGATCTGGTTCTGGACCTGCTCCACCTCCTCGCGGAAGTTGGCGGCAGAGAGCCGCAGGGCCCCGTGACCCAGGATAATCAGCTGCTCCGGTCCGTCGGAGGTGGCTACCCGCACCCGGTGCTTCTTTCCGATCTCGTAGGTGGCCCGCTCGATGTAGGCGTCGGCGGTCTCCGCCTCCTTGGTGTAGACCACGTGGATGTTGTGGTACTTCTCGATAGACCCCAGGCCGCCCTTGACCTTGTAGGCGTCAAAGACCGCGATGACCACACAGTTTTTGTACCCCTGGTAGTTGCACAGAAGGTCGCACAGGGCCTTGCGGGCGGCGTCCAGGTTTTCCCGGGCAATACGCTTCAGCTCGTCCCAGGCGAAGATGATGTTGTAGCCGTCCACCAGCAGGTACTCCGGCCCGGAGAACTGCTCCCGGATGGCCCGGCGGGTCTGCTCCGTGTCCTCCGCCGCCGGCCGGCGGGGGGGCTTGGGCGGGAGGAACGCCGCCCGCTTCACCGGCCCGTAGGTCCGCTCGAAGATGGCCTGGAGCTCCTTGTCCTGCTCCAGGGTCCCGGCATAGGTGCCGCCCGGCCGGGGCTGGGGGACGGCGGAGGATGCCGGCTCCGGCTCCGCAGGACGCCAGCCGCTGGACACGTGGGCGCAGGCGGCCACCTGGTCCCAGGGGACGATGTCCCCGCTGCCGTGGGAGCAAAAAACGGAGTCCGCCGGGTTCGCCGCGTCCCGGAGGGGGTCGTAGCCAATGGCCTCCAGGACCCGCTCCGTCTCGCCGCAGGGCCGGAAGCCGCCCGGCTGGCAGGCAAGACGCCCCTGGCCCCGGGTATAGGCGGCCACCTCCCGGGCATAGTCCCGAAGGGCGGCCACCGGGGCGGAGCCGGTGAGGACCGTGTCCTGGCCGTCGGTCTCCGGCGGGGCCGTCTCGCCGTTCATCCGCTGGATGTCGCTGATGGCCCGGCCCGCCTGGGCGGCGGGAACCTCCAGGCGGAAGTCATACCAGGGCTCCAGAAGGATGCTCTCCGCCTGCATCAGCCCCTGCCGGACGGCCCGGTAGGTGGCCTGGCGGAAGTCGCCGCCCTCCGTGTGCTTGTCGTGGGCCCGTCCGGTGAGAAGGGTGATGCGCATGTCGGTGATGGGGGACCCGGTGAGGACGCCGGGGTGCTCCCGTTCCGCCAGGTGGGTCAGCACCAGCCGCTGCCAGTTGAGATCCAGCACGTCCGCAGAGCAGGCGGAGGCGAAGGTCAGGCCGCTGCCCCGAGGGGCCGGCTCCAGGAGGAGGTGAACCTCTGCGTAGTGCCGCAGGGGCTCAAAGTGGCCGATGCCCTCTACGGGGGCGGCGATGGTCTCCCGGTAGACGATGCTGCCCTGGCTGAAAACCGCCTCCATGCCAAAGCGCTCCCGGATGCGCCGCCGGAGCACCTCCAGCTGGATCTCCCCCATCAGCTGCATCCGGATCTCCCGGGCGTCCTCGTTCCAGAGGATGTGGAGCTGGGGGTCCTCTTCCTCCAGCTGCCGCAGGCGGGCCAGGGCCGTGTGGGGGTCCGTGCCGTCGGCGAGGGCGACCTGATAGGTCAGCACCGGCTCCAGCAGCGGCCCGGTCCAGTCCCGCTCAAAGCCCAGGCCGTCCCCGGGCCGGGTGCGGCTGAGGCCGGTGACGGCGGCGATGGCCCCGGCGGGGGCCTCCTCCACCGGACGGAACTTGGCCCCGGAGTAGATCCGGAGCTGGTCCGCTTTCTCCTCCCAGACCTGGGCCTCCGGCGTGCCGGGGCGGCGGTTGGTCAGGGGGGTCTTGACCCGGAGGGTTCCCCCGGTGATTTTCAGATAGGTGAGCCGGGTCCCCTGGGGGTCTCGGGCGATCTTAAAGACCCGGGCGCCGAAGTCCGCCGGATAGTCCGGCGCCGGGGCGAACCGGGCCAGGGCCTCCAAAAGCGCGTCCACGCCCTCCACCTTCAGGGCGGAGCCGTAGAAGCAGGGGAAGAGCTTCCGGCCGGCCACCAGCTCCTGCACAAGGGGGTCCGAGAGAACGCCGGTCTCCAGGTAGGACTCCATAGCCGCCTCCCCGCAGACGGCGGCCTCCTCCATCCAGGATTCCGGCGGCGCGGAGAAGTCCACGCATCCCTCGTCCAGCTTCTGCCGCAGGAGGGAGGGCAGGCCCGCCCGGTCGGCCCCCGCCAGATCCATCTTGTTGACAAAGAGGAGCGTGGGCACCCGGTACCGCTCCAGCAGCTGCCAGAGGGTCCGGGTGTGAGCCTGGGGCCCCTCCGCCCCGCTGATGACCAGGACCGCGCAGTCCAGCACCCGCAGCGTCCGCTCCGCCTCGGCGGAGAAGTCCGCGTGGCCGGGGGTGTCCAGCAGGGTCACCTCCCGCTCCGGCAGGGACAGCTCCGCCTGCTTGGAGAAGATGGTGATCCCCCGCTCCCGCTCCATCTCGTCGGTGTCCAGAAAGGCGTCCCGGTGGTCCACCCGGCCCAGACGCCGCAGGGCCCCGCCCCGGTACAGCATTGCCTCGGACAGCGTGGTCTTCCCCGCGTCCACGTGGGCCAGGATGCCCACCACCAGTCGTTTCATATCGTCACTTCCCGTTTGGTTCTTTGGAGGGGGTCACCGGAGGACCAGGTACAGCACCCCGTAGATCACCGGCTGGTGCAGCAGGTAGACCAGGAGGGAGTGCCGCCCCAGTCCGGCAGCCAGGGGCAGGCGGAGCTCCCGCTCCGGCGGTTGGGGCCGCAGGGGATAGAGGAAGTAGCCTGTCCAGAAGAGGAACAGCCAGGGCAGCAGGGAGAAATAGTCCGCGGACCGGAAGTCCGGGCCGGGAAAGCCCCCAAAGGCCGTGAGGAAATTCCGGTACCACCCGGATGGCAGCGGGGCCAGCCGGGCCCCCTCAAAGCCCAGGAACCCGGCGTTCACATCCCGGAAGAGCAGGAAGAGCGCAAAGGAGCCCGCCAGCCCCAGCCGGGGCGGAATCCGCCGGAACAGGCGGTCCAGGGGGATCGTCGCCAGCTGCGCCGTGCCCAGGAGAGTCAGCACGCCCCACCAGATGGGACTGCCGGAGAGCTGGCCCGCGGCGCTCACCGCCGCCCCGCCGCCCAGGGCCAGCAGGCCCCGCTTCAAACGGTGGCGGCCCAGGTGGAAGCAGTACCCGGAGAGGAGCAGGAAGGTCCAGCAGATGCTCTGCTGCCAGAGGTAGGCGGGAAAGGAGCGGTACCAGGCCCAGTTATAGCCGAAGAGGTACACCAGGTCCCAGCAGCCGTGATAGGCCGTCATGCTGAGCAGGGTGAGTCCCCGGAGGGAATCCAGAGTGTGGCGGCGGGGTGTGTCCATGGCGCGGTCTCCTCGTCTGTTGATTCAATGGTATCCTACCACAGGATGGCGCGGTTTACAAGGCGGCAATGGGTTTGGGGAGCGGCCAGGCGCGGATTTGATCACCGGAGTACGCCGTAGGGGCGGGGCTCTGTCCCCGCCCGGTTTCCCGCGAGATCCGGACTCCCCTGTGGGGGCGGCAATCTGCCGCCCTTCCCCGGCCTCCGGAACTCCCATAGCCGCCGGCAATAAAGCGGAGGAGACGCGGCAGCGCGCCTCCTCCCCAAATTAAGAGCCTGTGTTCACAACCGTTGAACGCTGTCTGGGCGGTCTTTTTGTCGCTTTTCCTTGCAATCCGCCAGGATTGCGGCGGCTTTTTGCCTTGCTGGACAAAAAATCCCCTCGCCAATCCCCGCACGCTGAGATCCTAAACAGGCTCTAACGGTTCTTCTGATACAGCACGTTCAGACCCTTCAGCAGCAGGTCCTTCTCCACCTGGATCTCCCGCCGGCAGAGGGGAACGATGAACTGGGCCATGCCTCCGGTGGCCACCACCGTGGTCCGGCAGCCCAGCTCCTCCTCCACCCGGTCCAGCATCCCGTCGATCATGGCGGCGGTGCCGTGCATGATGCCGCTGCGCATGCAGTCCACGGTGTTCTTCCCGATTACCTGCCGGGGCCGGTCCAGGCGGATGCCCGGCAGCTGCGCCGTCCGGGAGGTCAGGGCGTCCAGGGAGATCCGGACGCCGGGGATGATGCAGCCGCCCAGATAGGCGTTGCCCTGACCCACCACGTCGATGGTGGTGGCGGTGCCCATGTCCAGCAGGCACAGGGGGGGCGTGTACTCCGCCAGGGCGGCCACCGCCGCCACAATGCGGTCGCTGCCTACCTGGGAGGGAGTGTCCGTCTGGATGTCCAGGCCGGTTTTGATGCCGGGCCCCACCACCATGGGCGGCCGCCCGATGACCTTCTGCATGCCGGTCTGCACGGAGTTGAAGACCGGCGGAACCACGGAGGAGATGATGCAGTCCTGAATGTCCGAGGGGCTGACCTCGAAGAGGGAGAGGATGTTCTTGATCTCCACGCCGTACTGGTCGGAGGTCTTGATGTGGTCTGTGGCAATCCGGGCCTCGAAGGCGATCTCACCGTCCTGGATGCCCCCCAGGACGATGTTGGTATTGCCGATGTCAATGGCGAGAAGCATGGTCTCACCTCCTTGCGCCCGCGGCGGAGCCGTGGACAAGAAACGGGGCGGTCAGGGCCGGTGTCCCTGCTGCCGGATGGGGAATGGATCTTTTCATAGTTACCTCCTGCTGCCGCTCTCCGGAGAGATGCAGCGCATAGTATTTGAGGGGCTGTCCCCCTCACCGGGCAGTATTATACAGGACGGCAGCGGGATGCGCAAGACTTTTTTCCCCGGGAAAACCGCCGGGGACCGGTCTCCCGCAGAGTCCAAAATCGTGAATTCGACGGCTGACAAAGCCTCCCGCCTGTGGTATGATGAACAGGAGAACCCCGGCATAGAACGGGCCTGCGGCCCGCTGCGGAGCACATCCCGGCCCCTTGACGGCGCTCCGCCGGAGAAAGGAACGTTTTTATGGAACCCATCATCCAACTCCTGGCCCGGGAGCTGAACCAGCCCGCCCAGTTTGTGGAAAACGTGGCGTCGCTGCTGGACGAGGGCAGCACCATCCCCTTCATCGCCCGCTACCGCAAAGAGCTCCACGGCGCCATGGACGACACCACCCTCCGGACCCTGGAGGAGCGCCTGAAGTACCTCCGGGGCCTCCAGGAGCGGCGGGACGGCGTGAAGGCCGCCATCGAGGAGCAGGGGAAGCTCACGCCGGAGCTGGCCTCCGCCATCGACCGGGCTCAGACCCTGACGGAGGTGGAGGACCTGTACCGGCCCTACAAGCAAAAGCGGCGCACCCGGGCCGCCATCGCCCAGGAGAAGGGCCTGGAGCCTCTGGCGGCCCGAGCCTTCGGCACGGAGCACATCGGTTCCCTGGAGGCCCTGGCCAGGGAGTACCTGGACCCGGAGAAGGGGGTGGAGACCGTGGAGGACGCCCTCCGGGGGGCCGGTGACATCATCGCGGAGTGGATCTCCGACGACGCGGAGGTCCGCCGGATGCTGCGGGACCTCTGGTGGCGGCAGGCGGTACTCACCTCCCGGGCCGCGAAAAAGGACCCGGAGGACAGCGTCTACCGGCTGTACTACAGCTTCTCCGCCGCCGTCTCCAAGGTCCAGGGCCACCAGGTCCTGGCCATGAACCGGGGCGAGCGGGAGGAGCTTTTGAAGGTCCGGGTGGAGCTGGACCGGGAGGAGGCCCTGGTGGCCCTGCGGCGCCGGGTGGTGCCGGGCCGGGCGGCTCTGGAGCTGGTGAAGGCCGCCGCCGGGGACGCCTACGACCGTCTGATCGCCCCCTCCCTGGAGCGGGAGATCCGTTCCCAGCTGACGGAGAACGCTGGCGAGGGAGCCATCGGCCAGTTCGCCCTGAACCTGCGCCCGCTGCTGATGCAGCCGCCGGTGAAGGGGAAGGTCACCATGGGCCTGGACCCGGGGTACCGCATGGGCTGCAAGGTGGCGGTGGTGGACGGCACCGGCAAGGTGCTGGACACGGCGGTGGTCTACCCCACCCAGGGGGAGCGGAAACGGCAGGAGGCCATTTCCGCCCTGCTGGACCTGGTGCGGAAGCACGGCGTGGAGCACATTGCCATCGGCAACGGCACCGGCAGCCGGGAGACGGAGCAGGCGGCGGTGGAGCTGATCCGCCGGGCCGGGGAGACCGGGATGAGGGTCCGCTATATGATCGTCTCCGAGGCCGGGGCCTCCGTGTACTCCGCCAGCCCCCTGGCGGCGGAGGAGTTCCCGGAGTACGACGTGAATCTCCGCTCCGCCGTGTCCATCGCCCGCCGCCTCCAGGACCCCCTAGCGGAGCTGGTGAAGATCGACCCCAAGGCCATCGGCGTGGGCCAGTACCAGCACGACTGCCCCCAGAAGCGCCTGGACGAGGCCCTGGGCGCCGTAGTGGAGGACTGCGTGAACGCCGTGGGCGTGGACCTGAACACCGCCTCGGCGTCCCTCCTTCAGCGGGTCTCCGTTGTTGTTTTTTATCGTATGGTTGTGTATTTGGGGAATTTTAAGTACTTTTGTTTCAAAAAC
>JAAWIL010000097.1 GCA_022796315.1 Oscillibacter sp.
CCCTTGCAATCCGCCAGGATTGCGGCGGCTTTTTGCCTTGCTGGACAAAAAATCCCCTCGCCAATCCCCGCACGCTGAGATCCTAAACAGGCTCTGAGACCGTATGGCAGGGGAGGCCCCTGGACTTCTCCGGCTTTGAGGATCAGTCCGGCTGGCTGAATTCGTAATGGGCTGCTCCCGCGCAGGCCGTATATTGTATGGAAGGAGAGACAGGCTATGAAGATCAAATGTCTGGCGGTGCCGCCCTACGGCACCAACTGCTATGTACTGGAGGACGGAGGCCAGGCCGCCGTCATTGATCCCGGCGAGTCTGCGGGGGAGATCCTGAAGGCCCTGGAGGGACTGGAGACGCGGTACCTCCTGCTGACCCACGGGCACTACGACCACACCGGCGCCGTGGCGGCGCTGGCTGAGGCCCTGCCGGAGGCGGAGATCTACATCCACCGGGGCGACTATACGGAGAGAACGTCCAAGGAGTTCCCCCTGTCCGCCCAGGTGCGGGAGGGGGTCTGCCGGGAGGTATCCTTCTATGACGAGGGGGACACCCTGCCCCTGGGGGAGCGGACCATTCAGGTGCTCCACACCCCCGGGCACTCGGAGGGGTCCGTGACGCTGCGGTGCGGGGACGTGCTCTTCTCCGGGGATACCCTCTTTGCCGGCTCCTGCGGCCGGACGGACCTGGAGGGGGGCTCCGTGGAGAAGATCATGGCCTCCCTGCGGCGGCTGGGGCAGCTGGAGGGGGACCTCCAGGTGCTGCCGGGCCACATGGACTTCAGCACTCTGGACCAGGAGCGGCAGTCCAACCCCTACCTGCGCCACGCCATGCGGGAGTGAGGAATGAAGCTGGAGTTTTTCGGCCACGACGAGCGCTACACGGTGGAGCAGAGCCTGCTGAACCTGTTTCCGGGGGAGCTGCCGGTCTATGAGCCCATCGGGCCCGGGGACGGGACCTGGGCCCGGGTGGCCTGCCGGGAGGAGGACGGGGAGCGCCTGCTGGTCACGGTGGACCTCTCCCTCCAGGGCAGGGGGAACAGCGCGTTCCACACCGCCGTCCTCTCCGGTACGGACTACGAACGGGAGGGGCAGCGGCGGTATGCCGTGGCCGCCTGCTTCTATCTGGCGGCCCGGGAGTTCCTGGCGACGGAGCCCCCCTGGGGGATGCTCACCGGCGTCCGGCCCGACAAGCTGGTGACGGCGGCCCTGGAGGCGGGGCGGACGCCGGAGGAGGCCCGGAGGATGCTGGAGGAGGAGTACTTCGTCTCCGGGCCCCGGGCGGCCCTGGCGGCGGAGACCGGCGCGGCGGCCCACCAAGCCGCCGGAGAGCTGGGGCCCGGGGACATCGCGCTGTATGTGGGGATTCCCTTCTGTCCCACCCGGTGCGCCTACTGCTCCTTTGTGAGCCAGTCGGTGGAGAGGAGCTTCTCCCTGGTGGAGCCCTACGCGGAGGCCCTGATCGGGGAGCTCCGGGCCGGCGGGGAGATGGTCCGGCGGACGGGACTGCGGGTCCGGGCCTTCTACATGGGGGGCGGCACGCCCACCACCCTGACGGCGGACCAGCTGGACCGGGTCCTGACGGCCTTTGAGGAGAGCTTTGACACCCTGCCCTGCGGGGAGATCACCGTGGAGGCAGGACGGCCGGACACCATCACGGCGGAGAAGCTGGCGGTGCTGAAATCCCACGGGGTCACCCGGCTGTCCGTGAACCCCCAGACCATGGAGGACCGGGTGCTGGAGGCCATTGGACGCCATCACACGGCGGAGGACATCCGCCGGGCCATGGAGCTGACGGCGGCCTACGGCTTTGACCATGTGAACATGGACCTGATCGCCGGACTGCCGGAGGACACCGCCGGAGGGTTCCGCCGGTCTCTGGAGGCGTGTCTGGCCTTCGGCACGGACAATGTGACGGTCCACACCCTGGCGCTGAAGAAGGGCAGCCGGATTCTCACGGAGGGGCTGGCCGTTCCAGGGCCGGAGGCCGTGGGGGAGATGCTGGAGGGGGCCGGACCGGCCCTGCGGCAGGCGGGCTTCGCGCCCTACTACCTGTACCGGCAGAAGTATATGTCCGGCAGCTTTGAGAACGTGGGCTGGAGCCGCCCCGGCGGGGAGTGTCTGTACAATATCTATATCATGTCCGAGCTGTGCTCCATCCTGTCCTTTGGGGCGGGCGGGTCCACCAAGATGGTGGACCGGGGGGCCAATCGGATTCAGCGGGTGTTCAACCCGAAGTACCCGGCGGAGTACCTCCGGCGCCCGGAGAAGTGGCGGGCCAATCAGGCGGCCTTCGCAGCTTTTTACGCGGAAAAATCTTAGAACCTGTTTAAAATCTCGCCAATCCATACACGTCGAGATATTAAACAGGCTCTGACGAGAAAAATCCTCGTCCATCCGGCATCCCCCGGTTATGAATACAGGTTCTTAAACAGGCTCTGAGAAGCCCCATGACGGAAAGGAGTTATTCTATGAGCAGTCAGGATCAATTTGACAGTTTTCTGGAGACCTTGAAAAATGGCGCGTACCTGGCGGGAACGATTGCCCTGGGGGCCGCGGGGGCGGCCTGCGAACAGGCGGAGAAGCTGGCGGAGGCCGTGAGGCTCCGCTATCAGGCCGCCCGGGTGGAGGGCGAGATGGACGGAAAGCTCATGGAGGCCGGGGAGATGGTCTACGCCACCCATACCGGCAGTCCCACGGAGTCCGAGGAGCTCCTGGCCAAGCTCCGGGAGATTGACGGGCTGAAGGAGCGGCTGGCGGAGCTCAACGCCGCCATGGGCCGGAGGACCTGCGCCGCCTGCGGGGCGGAGGTCCGGGAGGGCGACGCCTTCTGCCGGGAATGCGGAGGGAAGCTGTGATGGAAGCTTACACGGCCCAACAGTATCAGGAGAGCGCCGCCGCCCTGGAGCGGCGGCTGGGGGGCTTCCGGCCCAAGGTGCTGCTGATCCTGGGCTCCGGCCTGGGAGCTCTGGGGGACGAGGTGGAGAACCCCGTCGCCGTGCCCTATGAGGAGGTGCCCCATATGCGGCGGTCCACGGCGCCGGACCACCGGGGACAGTTCCTCTTCGGCCGCCTGGCCGGACAGGACGCGGCGGTGATGCAGGGGCGGCTCCACACCTACGAGGGCTGGTCCTTTGCCGATGTGAGCTATCCCGTGCGGGTGCTGCGGCTGCTGGGGGCGGAGACGGTGATCGTCACCAACGCCGCCGGGGCGGTGAACACCGCCTTCTCCGCCGGGGACATCATGCTGATTACCGACCACATCAAGCTCTTCGGCGAGAGCCCCCTGCGGGGGCCCAACCTGGAGCAGTTCGGCCCCCGGTTCCCGGATATGAGCCGCGTGTACACCCCGGCCCTCCAGGAGGCGGCCCGCCGCGCGGCGGAGCGGCTGGAGATCCCCCTGCGGGAGGGCGTCTACATGTTCTTCCCCGGCCCCCAGTACGAGACGCCGGCGGAGGTCCGGGCGGCCCGGCTGCTGGGCGCCGATGCCGTGGGCATGTCCACGGTGCCGGAGGCCATCACCGCCGCTCACTGCGGGATGCGGGTGCTGGGCTTCACCCTGTGTACCAACATGGCCGCCGGAGTGCTGGACCAGCCCCTCAGCGGGGAGGAGGTCATTGCCGCCGCCGGGGCGGCGGGACCCCGGTTCCAGGCGCTGGTGAGGGCATGTCTGAAAGAGGTATAGCGGCGCGGGGACGCGCATACAGTGGATCAAGCTGAAAAAGCGCAAAACCCACGGTTTCCGCCGGCGGGCCGCCAGTCCGCCGGACTTCACAGGATCTGCTGCGGCGCCTTTCCGCTGTGCCGGCGATATCGTGATAGCAGGGGGCGGACCGGTGGTCCGCCCGACTGCCGGAATCCGGGCGGACGCCGGAGAAGCCCGGGGGTCCGGTCCTTCTAATTTTAATGCAATAAATGAGGTATCCCATGTCCAAACCATCCAAAAAACAGTCTTTCATGGGCGGCGCGGCCATTCTGGCCTCGGCGGTGGCCATCGTGAAGATCATCGGCGCGGTGTATAAGATTCCCTTCGGGAATATTGTGGGCCCGGAGGGGCAGACCTATTTCAATGTGGCGTACAACATCTACAATGTGCTGCTGACCGTCTCCACCGCCGGTCTTCCGCTGGCCATCTCCAAGCTCACCAGCCAGGCCCACACCCAGGGCCGGGAGAACCAGAAGCGCAGGATCTTCTCCACGGCCATCTGGCTCTTCTTCGCCATGGGCCTGCTGGGGACGCTGCTGATGTACTTCGGCGCGGAGCGGCTGGCGGCCTTTATGAACGAGCCCCTGGGCTACTGGCCCATTCGGGCCCTGGCGCCCGCCGTGTTCTGCGTATGCCTGCTGGCGTGCATGCGGGGCTATACCCAGGGCCAGGGGAACATGACGCCCACCGCCGTCTCCCAGATTCTGGAGGCCCTGTGCAAGCTGGGCCTGGGATTGGGGCTGGCCTGGTACTTCCTGAAGCTGGGCTTTGGCCTGGACATCGCCGCCGCCGGGGCCATCCTGGGTGTGACGGCGGGAACGATGCTGTCCCTGCTGTATCTGATCTGCTACCTGCTGCGCCACCGGGAGAGGCGGATCTCCCCGGATGTGCCCGACAGCAGCGGGACTCTGATGCGGCAGATTCTGGCCATTGGGATTCCCATCACCCTCAGCAACTCCGCCATGAGCATCATCACCCTGGTGGACACCAAGATCGTCCTGGGGCGGCTGCGGGAGATCCCGGACCTGGCGGACGCGGCGGCGGAGCTGTTCGGCCAGTATACCTTCGGCATGAACCTCATCAACCTGCCGCCCTCCTTCGTGTTCCCCGTCACCATGAGCCTGATTCCCTTTGCGGCGGCGGCGCTGACCCGCAGGGACCACGCGGAGGCGGGGCGGATCGTCTCCTCCGGGTTCCGGCTGGTGGCGGTGCTGGCCATTCCCGCCGGGGTGGGGCTGAGCGTGGTGGGCGGTCCGGCGCTGCTGATGCTGTACCCCAGCCGCCAGGCGGACGCCCTGGCCGCCGGGCCCCATATGCGCTGGCTGGGCATTGCCTGCATCTTCATGTGTCTGATGAATCTGACCAACGTGATTCTCCAAACCTACGGCAAGGAGATGATCCCCATCTGGACGGTGATTGCCGGAGGCGTCACCAAGGTGGTGATGAACTATGTTCTGGTGGGGAACCCCGCCATCAACATCCACGGCGCCCCCATCTCCACCCTCTGCTGCTATCTGGTGATCGTGGGACTGAACCTGTGCTTCGTCTGGAAGTACTCCAAGGAGAAGCCCCGGTATCTCCAGCTCTTTGCCAAGCCCATCCTGGCCTCGCTGCTGATGGGCGGCTGCGCCTGGGCGGTGTACGGCTTCGTGAACCGTGCCCTCTCCGGGGGACACTCCGCCTATGGAGCCAACGCCGCAGGCGTGCTGGCCGCCATCCTGGCGGGCGTGGCGGTCTATGGGGTTTTGGTGGTGGCCCTGCAAATTTTGCGGGCGGAGGATGTCAGATCTGTACCACACGGCGGAAAAATGATTAAACTTCTGCATCTAAAATGAAAAAGACGGAAAAAAACAGGGAAGTTTTTGCGAAATTCCTTGCAAAGGGGGGAAAAATATGGTAGATTTTCAATGGAAGTCCCGCTATGACTGGGAGGACCTGCTGGAGATCACCCGTCTGCTGCGGGGACCGGGGGGATGCCCCTGGGACGCGGAGCAGACCCATCACTCCATCCGGCGGAATTTTCTGGAGGAGACCTATGAGGCCCTGGACGCCATCGACCGGGACGACGCCCGGGATCTGTGCGAGGAGCTGGGGGACGTGCTGATGCAGGTGGCCCTGCACGCCCAGATGGAGGCGGAGCGGGGCCGGTTTACTGCGGAGGACGTGGTGGACGGCGTGGCCAAAAAGCTGATCTACCGGCACCCCCATGTCTTCGGCGGCGCCATGGAGGCGGAGGACAGTGCGCAGGTGTTGGTGAACTGGGAGATCCTCAAGCGCAGGGAAAAGGGCCAGAGGTCCACGGCGGACGCCATCGAGGCGGTGCCCCACACCCTGCCCGCGCTGTGGCGGGCGGAGAAGATCCAGCAGAAGACCGCCAGGGCGGGCTTCAACTGGGACAGTATCCAGGGCGCCTTGGACAAGCTGGCGGAGGAGTTCCAGGAGCTGCGCCAGGCCGTGGAGGCCGGCGGAGATCCCACGGCGCCCCACGGCGTCCGGGAGGAGGTCGGGGACCTGCTGTTTATCGCCTCCAAAATCGCCCAGCTCTCCGGGGTGGACCCGGAGGATGCCCTGCACCGGGCCTGCGACAAGTTTGACCGGCGGTTTCGCCGGGTAGAGGAATCGGCGGACAAGCCCCTGGAGGCTTACACCGAGGAGGAGCTGGCGGCCCTGTGGCGGGCGGCCAAGGAGTTGTCTTAATACGCTAAGCTGCGTTTTTAAGAGGCGGACCGCAGGGAATCCGGCGCCGGAAGGCCGTTTGGAGGAGATTTGCGCATCTTCTTTGGAGATTGCGGCAAGACTACGAGAAACGGGCACGCCGGCAGCGGAAGACGCTGCGGAACCCACAATAGAGGGCCGGCACCGGACTCCTGCGGGGGCCGGAGAGAGCCGGCAGAAACACAAAGGAAAGATATAGGAGGATTTCATCTATGAACAAGGCAGAACTGATCAGCGCCGTCGCCGCTTCGGCTGAGGTCTCCAAGAAGGACGCCGAGGCAGTGGTCTCCGCGACGCTGGACACCATCACCGAGGCGCTGAAGTCTGGGGAGAAGGTGCAGCTGGTGGGCTTTGGCTCCTTTGAGGTGAAGGCCCGGGCCGCCCGTATCGGCCGCAACCCCAAGACCAAGGAGTCCATTGAGATTCCCGCCTCCAAGGTGCCCGTGTTCAAAGCCGGCAAGGCGCTGAAGGACACTGTCGCAAGATAAGGAGAGGGGGGAGACCTCTTCTCTGTTGGATTTCGCCGTTCCGCAGCGGAACGGCGGGCAGACGGTGAAGTGTTGTTCTGCCGGTCATGGGTCCTGCCCCCAGTGACGCCGGTCACTGGGGTGTTTGCCCCAAAGGTCCCCGGGGGAAGGAGAAAAGCCGGCAGGGGAAGCGGCGCTTCCGGGCAGCGCTCCGCCTGCGGGGGCCGGAAAAAGAATTTGGAACTGCCGGTACTGTGGTGCCGGCAGTTTTTGGAGGATACCGATGCGGCTGGATAAGTATTTGAAGGTCTCGCGGCTCATCAAGCGGCGGACGGTGGCCAACGAGGCCTGTGACAATGGGCTGGTGGAAGTCAACGGGAAGCCGGCCCGCGCCTCCTACGAGGTAAAGGTAGGGGACCGGATCTCCCTGCGGTTCGGGGCCAGGACGGTGACCGTGGAAGTGCTGGCGGTCCAGGAGACCGTGCGGCAGGCGGAGGCCGGGGCCCTGTATCAGGAGATTGCGGAATAAAACCAGGCGGCCTGCCGGCCGCCTGGTTTTTTGCGGGGTGGTGGGGGAAATTCCTGTAAGAGCCTGTTTAAAATCTCGACGTGTATGGATTGGCGAGTGGATTTTTTGCCCTGCAAGGCAAAAATCCGCAGGCATCCTGACGGATGGCAAGG
>JAAWIL010000098.1 GCA_022796315.1 Oscillibacter sp.
CGCAGGCATCCTGACGGATGGCAAGGATTTTTAACGCAGTCAGGGCGGATAATACGCCGCCAAGACATGCGCGGGGAGATTTTAAACAGGCTCTAAGGGATTTTGTTCCTGGCCCGCCATTTCACGGTACTGCATCGGCGTCCTCCCCGTATACTTTTTGAAAATCCGAAAAAAGGTCTGCAAATTATTGAATCCAACTTTAAATCCAATCTCCTTGACCGAAAGATCCTCCCGCTGGAGCAGTAATTCCTGGGACCGCTTGACGCGGCTGGAGTTCAAATAATCAATATAGCTGACGCCGTAATGCTGGCGAAACACCTTGCTCACATAGGTGGGACTATAGTTCACATACTCCGAAATAGACGACAGCGAAACATCCTTGGTGAGATGCTTGTCGATATAGTCCTTGATTCTCTCCGCGTTGTGCCGTGTACGCTCGGAGGAACCGGATTTCATGGCCGCCGCCGCGCACACGCACAGCTCTGTCAGCCATACCTCAATATCGGGCAGTGTCGTCTTGCGCTTCAGCGTCCGGGCCAGCTCCTCCGGAGCGGCAACCGCCTCCGTCAGGCCGGCCGCCCGGGTCACCTCGCCAATTCCGGAGATCAGGTGCTGCAAAATTCCAAACACCTGCTTAGGAGAGAATTTCTGGCAGGCAAACTCCTCAAAAAGCTCATTCAAGAGCCGCTTGATGTTTCGCTCATCTCCGGTACGTACCCCGTGAATCACCTGGCGGACCTTCTCAAAATCGTGATAAACCTCATGATCCATCACCTTCACTTCATCAAAATTGATGATGCTCCCCTCTCCCTGATACAGCTTATACGCCAGAGCCGCCTGCGCCCGTTTGCAGGACAGGGGGAGCTCCCCCGCGGAGCGGCAGAGGCAGCCAATCCCCAGCGTCACCGTAATCGACCACAGGTCACCCGCCTCTTTTTGAATCTCCTCCGCGAGATCGGAGAACATCCGCTGCGCGGTCTCTCTGGACTCCTCAACCTGCAAATTGCAGACTATCAAAAGCGTTTCCGCGTCCACTTCTGCCGTAACGCAGTAGACCATATCGTCACTATGGGCCGCAATCTGCGCCTGCAGCTGCGCTTTGATCTCCCGCTTCTCCTCGTCTGAACAGGGCAGGGTGTAATAGTGATCGACCTGCAGCAGAAAGACATTGAAAAAATTCGGCCGGAAGGGAATCTCCAGTACCCGGATCTGATACAGAATCTCATCCTGCGTGCTCTGCGCTCCGCTCATGAGAGAGCCCAGAAATTTTTTCAGCAGCAGCGGCCGAATCGCGTCTACCTGCTCATATACCTCATCCCGCTGGCTCAACAGGTTGTCATAATAATTGGCCAGCAGCTGATACTCATCCCGGGGCATCTCTTCCACCGGCGACCGCTCGGAAAGGCTGGAAATCAGCTGTTCCAGCGGACTGTAGAGCACCTTGGAGTTCTGATACGCCAGCAGCGCCCCAATGGCGCAGGCCGTCAGCACCGTCACCAGCAGAGGCACCGCCAGGGAAAGCCAG
Organism: Oscillibacter sp.; assembly: GCA_022796315.1. GTDB lineage: Bacteria > Bacillota > Clostridia > Oscillospirales > Oscillospiraceae > Oscillibacter. The sequence goes on from JAAWIL010000098.1 coordinate 1,526, forward strand.
CTGTCCTCTCCGGGCACCGCGTTTGAAACATATACATAGCGCCACCCCAGCCACGGACTGGTGAACAGCGAATACTGCAGCAGGCAGGAGGACGCCAGTACCAAATGCGAACCGTCCCCCAGCACATCCGGCTCCAGCCGCTTCTGTTCCGGCACCGTCTGATTCTCCAAACCAATGTCAGAAAAAATCTGATTGCCCTCCTGATCGAAAATGTAAATATTCTGCCTGACATCATCCTCCATACCGCCGACAGCCGCCGACAGAAATCTCTCCAGATCCACCTGCAGCACCGCAACAGCCACCGGTTCCAAGGAACCCGCCGGAATCCCGATGGAAAGAAGCATCTTCCTCCCCTCCCCCTCCTGCTCACGAAACTGCATCCGAAAACCGCCGACGGCCTCTCCCTCCTCCAGGTATCCGGCGGTTAAACGCTCTCCGTAGGTCACCCGGCCCTGGGAATCAATCCGCAGCATTTCCTGTGTGGAGAGCAAAAAGCTCTTATCCACATAATCGTAAGAATCCTCCAGATTTGAAAGGATTCGGTACAGATTGCTGTTCCGCTCCACATCCCGCAGATAGGGCCGCATCGCAAAGTCCACTACCGATGGGTCCTTTGCCAAGTTGCAGGCGCTGCGGTTCATGTCCTCCAGCATATTTCTCACCAGCTGGTCATTTTTCGCCAGCATATTCACGGACAAATTCCCCAGCTGTCCCACCGATTGACGCATTTGGAACACAAACACGCACACACTCATCACCAACACCGGAATCAGGGAACAGGCAACGCCCCTGCGAAGGGTTTTAACGAAAACAACTCCCGTCCTCTTTGTATCCGCTCTCCACATAAACATCCCCCCATACGCAGGCCGCATCCGGCGGCTGCTCCGCACACACCGGCCGCATGTGCCTCCAGTCAGGCAGTTCTCCCCACCCTCCATCGTTTTCACCGATTCCATCCGACAAATATCAGCTAAATTATATCGTTTTGCACAGAGTTTTTCAAATTGTTATCATTCACAATTCCTTAATATCACAAACAAAATCGACTCTCTTTCTCCAAGGCCCCCCGTTCTCTATCAAATCTGCACAAATTGCCTCCTCTCAATTTAGATGAAATGCCGCACTGTGTTCCGGCGAACTAGGGCAAACACGATCATGGCACTTCTGCACAAATCTCCGCCGCCGCTCCGGAGGTTTCTCTTTCTTTTGTGAGCGGATGAACGCATTCTCTTACCCTGAAAATTATTGTGAATTTACAACACGGTTTTCCGCCACTATACTGATGTTGAAAGCAGTCCTCACCGGCTGCTTGTCCTTATCAGTCAAAATAAAAAAAGGAGCTGTCAACATGAAAAAGTTTCTCAGCGTTCTCCTCGCGGCACTGATGCTGCTGGCCCTGACTGCCTGTGGCGGAGGCGAGAGTACACAGCCCCCGGCAGACAATGACGGAAATGGCGGCAGCACGCCTCCCGCTTCCACCGGCGCCGCGGAGTACACCATCAAAGTGGGGCATACCCTGCAGGAGGACACTCCCACCCACAAGGGCTTCCTGGTCTTCCAGGAGGAAGTGGAAAAGAACAGCAGCGGCCGCATTGCCGTGGAGCTGTACCCCAACTCCTCCTTGGGCAGTGAGCGCGTAATGTTTGAGGCCTGCCAGATGGGCACCCTGGAGGTCGCCTACGGCACCACCTCCGTTCTGGCCAACTTTGACAAGACGCTCCAGGTGCTGGACCTGCCCTTCCTGTTCACCGACGAGGCCAAGGCCCGGGAGGCCATGGTGGGCGAACTGGGACAGGCCGCTGCGGCCAACCTGGGTAATATCGGCCTGCTGAACCTGACTTACATGGAAAACGGCATTCGCCACCTGATGAACAACTCCCGCCCTGTCAACACCCCGGACGACGTAAAGGGCCTGAAAATCCGCACTATGGAGAACCTCATCCACATGAGCGCCTTTACGCACCTGGGCGCCTCCCCCACCCCCATGGCCTTCACGGAGCTGTTCACCGCCCTGCAGCAGGGCACTGTGGACGGCAATGAGCAGCCCATCTTCCTCATCAAATCCTCCCGCTTTGAGGAGGTCCAGAAGTACCTGTCCCTGACCGGCCACTTCTATACCGCCGGCATCGCCACCATCAACAAGGCCTTCTTCGAGAGCCTGCCCGAGGACCTGCAGACCGTTGTCATGGACGCCGCCGGCGTTGCCCGGGAGGCGCAGTACGCCGCCTGCGACGAGGACAACGCCTCCGCTTTGGAGTATCTGAAAACCAAAATGGAGGTCAATGAGATCTCTCCGGAAAACCATCAGCTGTTTGTGGACGCCACCGCCTCCGTCTATGACGAGGTAGAGGCGGAAGCCGGCTCCGAAATCATGGCGATTGCCCGCGCCGCTCAGGCCGGCTGAACGCCAGAATCCCCATCGATTCCTTCCAGGCTGAAAGGCCGGAAGCAATCTGTGCCATGTTTTGCGGCTGCCGCCGTTTCCGGCGGCGAGCAAACCGGCGCAAATCAAATGCAGGATTCCCGAATGGTTCATTCAGGAATCCTGCCCACCTTGGAACGGCTGGGGAGGGCGGCTCCTCTCCGGCCGTTCCTGTCTTTGAGAGGAGCGTTGTTTCTCATGCTGAAAAAATGTTGGGATCATTTGGAGGAGACGATTTTGATCTACTCCTACCTGCTTGTCATTCCTCTGCTGTTCGCGCAGGTGATCTGCCGGTACGTGCTGAACCATTCCCTCTCCTGGTCCGAGGAGATTGCCCGCTATCTCTTCATCTGGCAGGTTTGGCTGGGCTCCAGCTACTGCGTGCAGAAGGGCCGTCACATCCGCATCGACGTATTCACCAGCCGTCTCTCCCCCAGGCTCCGTCAGGTCTATGAGATCCTAATCGCCCTGGTGTGCATCGTCTTTTGCGCTTTCCTGGCCTGCAAGAGCATCGCCGTCACAGGTATGATTGTCCGACTGAAGCAGACCTCTCCCGCCGTCCGGATTCCCATGCAGTTCATCTACGCCTGCGTGCCTGTCTCCTGCGTGCTGATGATCCTCCGGTATTTTGAGCAGATCTTTCATCTGCTCAGGGGCGGCTCTGCCGCAGATCTTGATGAGGAGGCCTGAGCCATGGTACTGATTATTCTTTTTATCATTCTGTTTGCCGGCATTTTCTCCACCATTCCCATCGGTATCTGTCTCGCCGGCGCGACCATCATCACCATGGCGCTGTTTACCGGCATGGACACGGTGGTGGCCGCGCAGCTCAGCGTGACCGGCCTGGACAGCTTTACGCTGATCGCCATCCCCTTTTTCATCCTGGCCGGCGAGCTGATGTCCACCGGCGGCATCTCCAGGCGAATCGTCAACATGGCCCACTGCTTTGTCCGGCACATTGCCGGCGGTCTGGCCATCATCACCACCTTTGCCTGCACCTTCTTCGCCGCCATCAGCGGCTCCGGTCCGGCGACGGTCTCCGCCATCGGCAGCATGATGATTCCAGAGATGGAGAAGGAGAAGTATGACAAGGCCTGGGCCACCGCTCTCACCTGCTGCGGCGGCATCATTGGCGTCATCATTCCGCCCTCCATTCCCTTCGTCCTTTTCGGCGTCATCACCGGCTGTTCCATCGGGGAGCTGTTTGTGGCCGGCGTCGTACCGGGGCTGCTGATCTGCGCGGTCCTGTGCGTGTACAGCTTCCTCACCTGCAAGAGAACCGGCTACGGAATGGACACCGAGCCCACCGCCGCCCGGAGCATGAGCACCTGGCACACCTTCAAAGACTCCTTTGCCGCCCTGCTGACGCCGCTGATTATCCTGGGCGGCATCTACTCCGGGATCTTTACGCCCACAGAGGCCGCTATTGTGGCCAATATCTGGGCCCTGATCGCCGGTAAGTTCATTTACAGGGAGCTCAGCTGGCAGACGCTGAAAACCGCCCTGAAAAATACGGCGCTGACCACCAGCTCCTGCCTGTTCACCATCGCGTGCGCCACCAGCTTCGGCTACCTGCTGACCACGATGCAGGTCCCCGCCAAGTTCGCCGCCTTCCTGCTGAGCCTGACCGGCAACAAGTACATCATCATGCTGATGCTGCTGGGCTTCCTGCTGCTCATCGGCTGCTTCATGGACAACATCACCTCCATGACAATCCTGACGCCCATTTTTGTCCCCATTGTCACAGGACTTGGCTATGAGCTCACTCATTTCGGCGTCTTCATGACCGTGGCGCTGTCCATTGGCTTCGTAACGCCGCCCTATGGCGCCAATTTGTTCGTGGCCTCCGGCATCACAGGACTCTCCGTGCCGCAGATCTCCAAAAAGATTCTGCCCATGATCGGAGTTCTGCTGCTGTGTCTGCTGGCCATCACCTTCATTCCCCAGATCAGTATGTGGCTGCCCGGCGTGGCCTACCGCTGAGCCGGAGCTCCGCCGCGGCCCGAGCGGGCCGCGGCGCGCCATCCCATAAACAAGGAGGACACAATGTATGGATACCACAGCGGTCAAATCCTATCTCAGCCAGTGGACGGAAGCGCACAAGTCTGAATTCTATGCCGCCGCAGATGAGATCTGGGAACACCCGGAGCTGGGGCTGGAGGAATTCCGCGCTTCCGGCCTGCTGACCGGACTTTTGAAACAGCACGGTTTCACCGTGGAGAGCGGCCAGGGCGGGATGCCCACCGCCTTTGTGGGAACCTACGGCAGCGGCGGACCGGTGGTCGGCATCAACGCGGAGTACGACTGTCTGCCGGGATTGTCCCAAAAGGCGGACATGGCCTGTCCCTGCCCGGTGATCGACGGTGCGCCGGGCCAGGGCTGCGGTCATAATCTTCTGGGCACCGCCGCAGTTTTCAGCGCCGTGGCCCTGCGATACGCGGCGGAGAAATTCCAAATCCCCTGTACCATCAAGGTCCTGGGCTCTCCCTACGAGGAGGCCAGCGTCGGCAAGGCGCTCATCGCCCGGGACGGCGTCTACCAAGGTCTGGACCTGGTAATGGACTGGCACCCCTGGCACTGCAACCGGGCGGACTATGACAAGTGCAACTCTGTCTTCGTCATGAAATTCCACTTCCACGGCAAGTCCGCCCACGGCGCCTACCCCTGGGAGGGCAACAGCGCTCTGGACGCCGGAATGCTCTTCGGCATGTCCCTGGAGATGCTGCGGGAGCACCTGAAGCCCAACGGCCCCGATGCCGCCAGCACCATCAACTACACCTTCCAGAACTGCGGCCCCTCTTTTGCCAACGTGGTCCCTGATATCACCACTGTGCAGCTCTACGGCCGGTTTGCGGATATGGAGACTTCACAGAACGCCTTTGCGCGGGTGAAAAACTGTGCGCAGGGCGCGGCCTTAGCTACAAATACCACCGCAGACTGCGAGCTCATCACCTACACCCACAACAAGATTCCCAACAAGACATTGGCCGAGGTGGTGCATCGGAACCTGGAGCGCTACGGCGCCCCCGCCTTCACAGAACAGGAGCAGGACTTCGCCAAGGCTATGCAGCGCCACATGGGAGCGGCGCCCACAGGCCTGGACACCTCCATCCAGCCCTTCGGCCCCAGCGAGACAATCATCTGCGACACCTCAGAATTCTCCTGGAATGCACCGTATGTCACCTTCTGGGTGACCATGGGGCCCCAGGGCGTGGGCTGGCACAACTGGATGGTCACCGCCTGTGCCGGCGGCAGCATCGGGAAAAAGACCATGGACCGGGCGGTCCAGATCATGACCTCCTCCTTTGTGGACATCGTGACCTCTCCGGAGACCCTCGCAAAGGCGCGGGAGGAGTGGACCGGGCGCATGGCGGGCCGCACTTACGAATGTCTGCTGCCCGCAGATCACCAGGCCCCGCTGGGCATCAACCGTGAGATCATGAAAAAATATTATAGTCACCGCAGTTGAAAAGAAGCAAATGCTTCTTTTCAACCCTGGGGCGCATAGGCGCCCCAGGGGCCGTGAAACGGCCTGACGGTGGACTTC
>JAAWIL010000099.1 GCA_022796315.1 Oscillibacter sp.
CTCTTGAAATCCGTCAGGATTCCTGCGAGTTTCTTCCTTGCCAGGCAAAAATTTTTCTTGCCAATCTGCATACCGTCACCTATTGGTACAGCTTCTGAGCGCCTGAACAGGTTTTGAGAAAACCGCGGCCGGCGGAGAGCCCGCCGCGAGGAAATGGGACCGGCAGACAGGAATTACAGGAAAGGAGCATCCATCATGGGAACATTTGACGTGGTGAAAAAGAATCTGGAGGACCGGGGCTTTCAGGTAAAGGTCTTCGCCTCCGGCGCGGAGGCCGCCGCCTATCTGGACGGCAGCATCGACGGCGTCTCCGTGGCCTTCGGCGGGTCCTGCACCCTCCAGGAGCTGGGAGTGCAGGAGCGGCTGGCGGCCCACAACCGTGTGGTCTGGCACTGGACCGACGGCAAGGAGGTCCTGCCTGAGGCGGCGGGGGCCCAGGTATATGTTACCTCCGCCAACGGCCTGGCGGAGACCGGGGAGATCCTCAACATCGACGGCGCCGGAAACCGGGCGGCCTCCACCCTGTACGGCCACCGGCGGCTGATCTTCGTGATTGGCCGGAACAAGCTGGCCCCCACCTATGAGGAGGCCCTGCACCGGGCCCGGAACATCGCCGGGCCGAAGAACGCCCAGCGGCTGGGGAAAAAGACCCCCTGCGCCGTCAAGGGCGACCGCTGCTATGACTGCAGGAGCCCGGAGCGCATCTGCCGGGGCCTGGTGGTGCTGTGGGAGCCCATGATGGGCATGGAGCAGTCCACGGAGGTCCTGCTGGTGGACGAGGAGCTGGGCTATTGATCTGAGGGCGGAAGGCGGAGCCGGGGAGGATTTTTATGAAGTGGAGAGCGGCGGCGGTGATGGCCGCACTGGCGTGTCTGCTGAGCGGCTGCACGCCCCTCCTTCTGGAGCGCACCTATACCACCGTGGAGCCCCACAGCAGCCGCTTCTGGGAGAGCGGCTCCGCCGACACCCTGCGGGCGGAGAACTACCAGGACGTGGTGAACGACCTGCTGATCCTCATCGGCCAGCACACGGAGAGCGCCGCGCTGCGGCTCTACGGGGCGTGGGAGGATCTGGAGGTGTCGGACCTTCTGGAGCGGGCGGCGGCGGAGATCCAGCAGGAGACGCCCCTGGGGGCCTACGCCGTGGAGTATATCACCTCCTCCCTCCAGAGCCAGCGGGGGTACTATGAGGCCACCATTCAGATTGGCTACCGCCGGACGGCGGAGCAGATCCAGGCCCTGGTCAACGCCACCAGCCCGGAGGCGGTCTACAGCCTGCTGGAGGCCGCCCTGGACGCCGGGAAGACGGAGATGGCGGTGCGGATCAGCTACTGGGGCGAGGACGGCTTCGCCCGGGTGGAGCAGACCGTGGCCCAGCTCCGGGAGGAGCGGGGGCTGGAGGAGAGTCCGCTGTGGCAGGTCCATTACTACCCCGCCGGGGCGCAGGTGGGTCTGGTGGAGTTCCTGCTGGACCCGCCGGAGGACCTCCCGGCAGACGGCGCGGCGGAGCTCCTAGAGGATGCGGAGGAGACGCCGCCGGAAGATGTCCCGCCGGAAGAGGACGCCCCCTGATGGCCGCGTTCAGACCGGCAGAGATTCCCTCAACCAAACAAACACCCCCCGGAGGCGGCGGCAGGCCGCTTCCGGGGGGTGCTGCTTATGGCCTGTGGCCAGACATGTTTCCCCGCCCGTCCGCATATAGTCACCGCAGTTGAACAGAAGCGGCGGCTTCTGCTCAGCCCTGGGGCACCGGTGCGCTCCGGGGGCCGTGAAGCGGCCTGAGGCAGACTTCATAGGCAAAACACGGCGCAGTTTATGTGCTGCGGGCTTCGTCCGCCTGGAAACGCGGGCTGCCGCGTTTCCGGTGTTTTGCCTATACCGTGTGGAAAAAGGGGGCGGCGGGACTTGCTGGAACGGGTGAATGATCTGCTGTGGGGGCCGGGGATGCTGGCGCTGCTGCTGGGCACGGGGCTGCTGCTGACCGTCCGGCTGCGCTTCCTCCCCTGGCGGCGGCTGGGGTATGCCCTGCGGACGGCCCTGGGGCGGGAGGCCCGCCGGGGCGGGGCCCATGGGGTGTCCCCCTTCTCCGCCCTGATGACGGCGCTGGCGGCCACGGTGGGCACCGGGAACATCGTGGGGGTGTCCACTGCCTTGGTGGCCGGCGGCCCGGGGGCTTTGCTGTGGATGGAGCTGTCGGCGCTGCTGGGTATGGGGACCATGTTCACGGAGAGCCTGCTGTCGGCCAGGTACCGCCGCCGGGGACCGGACGGCCGCTGGACCGGCGGGCCCATGTATGTGATGGAGGCGGCCTTCGGTCCCAGGGCGGGGCGGGCGCTGGGCGCGGCCTTCTCCCTGGCCGCCGTGGGCGCGGCCCTAGGGGTGGGGGGCATGGCCCAGGCCAACGCCATTACAGAGGTCCTGGGAGACGCCTTTGGCCTGCCGCCGGGACCCGTGGGGCTGACGGTGGCGGCGCTGGCCCTGCTGGGAATTCTGGGGGGCCTGGGCAGTATCTCCCGGGTCACCACGGTGCTGGTGCCGGCGATGGCGGCGGTGTATCTGGCGGCGGGGCTGGCGGTGATCCTGGGGAATCTGGGGAACCTGCCCTCCGGGCTTGCGATGATCGTCCGGGAGGCCCTCTCGCCTAGGGCGGCGGCGGGGGGCGCTGCGGGAATCTGGGCCGCCGCCCGGTGGGGAGTGGCCCGGGGAGTGTTCTCCAACGAGGCGGGGCTGGGTTCCGCCGGTATCGCCGCCGCCTCCGCCGACGGCGCGGACCCGGTGCGGCAGGGGTACATCAGCATGACCGGGGCCTTTTTTGACACCATGATCATCTGCACCGTCACGGGGCTGGCCATCTGCTGCTCCGGCGTGCTGGGGACCGTGGACAGCCTGGGCCGGCCGGTGAACGGCGGCGCCCTGACGATCCTGGCCTTCCGCACGGTGCTGGGGGACCTGGGGGCCGGGTGTCTGGCGGTGTCCGTGACGCTGTTTGCCTTTTCCAGCATCCTGGGCTGGGCCTTTCAGGGGGAGACGGCCTTTGTCTATCTGACCCGGGGCCATGTCCGCCGGCTGTACCGGCCGCTGTTTCTCCTGGCGGTGCTGTGGGGGGCAGACCAGCCGGTGGAGGCGGTGTACCTGCTGGCGGATCTCTGCAACGCCGCCATGTGCGTGCCGAATTTGCTGTGTTTGGCGGCTCTGGGCGGCGAGGCGGCCCGCATGGCCGGGTGCGGCGGGGGGATTCGGAGAGGAGCGGGCAGGCCAGCGGCCCTTGGGCGGGGGAGATGATGGAGAGAGGAGGGGCCGGCGTCCAGGCGGCGGCCCCTCCTCCCCTGCGGCTTTGCGCCTCGCCGCCTGCGGAATCGGACAGGCCTCCCGGCGGTTTCCTCTTGCAAACCGGCTGGTTTTGTGATAAATTATTACTTCTGAACGGAAAGGCCGGAAGGACTCTGTGCCATGTTTTACGGCGGCGGACAAAACGGCTTCCATCCAATGGCGCGATTTCCGAATTTGCAATGCGGGAATCATAACCAGGTTATCCCGATGAATCAAAGGAGGCCCACTATGCCTACCCTGCAAGAAGAAATCTCCCGGCGGCGGACATTCGCCATCATCTCCCACCCTGACGCCGGCAAGACCACCCTGACGGAAAAATTCCTGCTCTACGGCGGGGCCATCGCCCAGGCCGGAGAGGTCAAGGGCAAGCGGGCCCGCGCCGCCACCAGCGACTGGATGGAAATCGAGAAGCAGCGCGGCATCTCGGTCACCAGCTCTGTGATGCAGTTCCAGCACGGGGGGTTCTGCATCAATATCCTGGACACCCCCGGCCACCAGGACTTCTCCGAGGACACCTACCGCACCCTCATGGCGGCGGACAGCGCCGTCATGGTCATCGACGGGGCCAAGGGCGTGGAGCCCCAGACCCGGAAGCTCTTCAAGGTCTGCGCCCTGCGGCACATCCCCATCTTCACCTTCGTCAACAAGATGGACCGGGAGACCCGGGACCCCCTGGAGCTGTGCGAGGAGGTGGAGCGGGAGCTGGGCATCGACACCTACGCCATGAACTGGCCCATTGGCTGCGGCAAGGAGTTCCAGGGCGTCTACGACCGGGAGAAGCAGCGCATCCTCTTCTTCCGGGCCGAGGAGCGGGGCAAAAAGGTGAGCTCCGCCGAGGTGGCCCTGGACGACCCCGCCCTGGAGGACATGATCGGCGAGGCCAAGGCCGCCGCCCTGCGGGAGGAGGTGGAGCTGCTGGGGGCCGGACGGGAGTTTGACATGGAGGCCGTGCGGAGCGGCGCCCTCTCCCCGGTGTTCTTCGGCTCCGCCCTCACCACCTTCGGCGTGGAGCCCTTTTTGGAGGAGTTTCTGCGGATGACCACCGCCCCCCTGAGCCGGGTCTCCGACCAGGGAGAGGTGGACGCGTTCTCGGAGGACTTCTCCGCCTTCGTCTTCAAGATCCAGGCCAACATGAACAAGGCCCACCGGGACCGGCTGGCCTTTCTGCGCATCTGCTCCGGCAAGTTCAAGCGGGACACGGAGTACTTCCACGTGCAAAGCGGCAAGAAGCTCCGGCTCTCTCAGCCCCAGCAGATGATGGCCGCCGAGCGGGAGATTGTGGAGGAGGCCTACGCCGGGGACATCATCGGCGTGTTCGACCCCGGCCTCTTCGCCATTGGAGACACCGTCGCCATGCCGGGGAAGAAGTTCCGCTACTCCGGCATCCCCACCTTTGAGCCGGAGCACTTCATGCGGGTCTCCCCCAAGGACACCATGAAGCGCAAGCAGTTTATCAAGGGCACGGAGCAGATCGCCCAGGAGGGCGCCATTCAGATCTTCAAGATCCCCGGCGCGGGGATGGAGGAGGTCATCGTGGGCGTGGTGGGCACCTTGCAGTTTGACGTGTTCCAGTACCGGATGAAGTCCGAGTACGGCGTGGAGCTGTATATGACCGGGCTGCCCTATGACCACCTGCGGCTCATCACCGCCTGCCCCTGCAAGCCGGAGGATCTGGTCCTCTGCACCGGCGCGGCGATTCTGGAGGACTTCCGGGACCGGCTGCTGGTGGCCTTCGGCGGGGAGTGGAGCGTGGGGTTCCTCACAAAGCACAACCCGGGGCTGGAGCTGGCGGAGTCGCTGTCCGTGTAGTCCGGCCCGGAGGCCATGAAAACGGCCCTGCGGAGAGGTTCTCCGCAGGGCCGTTCAGTTTGTCGAAAAACGGGGGAAATTCCTTTGACGGGAAGGAGGGGTGTGTCGGCTGCGCCCGCAGGCGCGTTTCGGAGCGCAACCGCCGCTCACGGCGGCTCTTAGCGTGGAGATGAACCCAGGAAGGGTTCCCTGCGCCATTTAAATCATAAGTTTTCAGAACTTTTTAAAGTGCTGAAAACTTGCTCAGGCTGTCGAAAATACTTTTTCGACAGCCTGAACGGCCCTGCGGAGAGGTTCTCCGCAGGGCCGTTCTTTGGTTCATCGGGTTCCGGTGAGGATGGTTACGCCATCCTCCGCCTCCTTCTGTGGAAAATACTCGTGAAAATCCTCAGTGGGTACGGAGTCTTCGTCCGGCTCGCCGGCGGGGCGGATGGTGAGGGACTTGCCGTCCTCCGTGTCCTGCTCGTCGATTACATAGTCCCCTCCTTCGGTGCGCTCGTTGGACCACCAGTCTGCGAGGCCGGTGGAGGCGATAAAGGCGTCCGCTGCGGCCGGGTCCGCCTTGGCGGGGTCCAGGGGCAGGGTGAACAGGGCCTGCACGCCGGTGAAATCGTCGCAGAAGGCAATGCTTCCGTCCTCCGCCATAGTGAAGATGGTGTTATTGGGCGCACTGCCCTCGTAGAAGGCCATATATACCGTGTGATCCGCGAACATCTCCAGGCTGGCGGTGTCCAGGAGGTAGTAATACACGCCGTCCTGGTCAAAACCGCTGGCGGTGGCGTTCAGGGTCCAGTTGTTGACCGCCGTGGGGGCGCAGCCCGCCACCAGGGGGGTCATGGTGTAGCGGGTGAATTCAAAGGTCTCGTTTTCCAGGGGTGTGCCGTCCAGCCGCTGGAGGGCCAGAACCGCATAGGTATGGGCCGTGTCCAGGTCCTGGTTTTTGACATCCAGATTCGCCCCGGACACCAGACCCAGCAGGGTGACGGCGAAGTCCCCGCTCTCCACGGTCTCGTTGACCTCGATGGCGTCGGGGCCGTCGAAGGCCTCCGCCAGCAGGGGCTGGTTGTGGTGGTCCGCCACCTGGGCGGGGGTCAGCCACAGCACGGCGGCGGAGACCGACACTGCCAGAAGGGCCGCGGCGGCGGCGGTCAGCACCGCCAGCTTCTTGGTTTTGTTCAGGTGCATAGCGTGATTCTCCTTTTCCAATTCACGGGCGCGCTGGCGCAGCAGTTCCGCCGTCCGCTGGGAAAAATCCGCGGAAAAGGGGATCTCGTCAAAGGCCTTGCGGTATTGTTCATGCTTCATTTAACGCATCCTCCTTCAGCATCTGCCGCAGCCGCTCCCGGCCACGGGCCAGGCGGGTGCCCACGGTAGAGGCGGGCAGGCCCAGCAAAGCTGCGATTTCCTTGATGGAATATCCCTCGTAATAGTGGAGGTGGATCACAGCGCTGTACTTCTCCGGCAGGCCGCGGACCGCCGACAGAAGCTCGCCGCTGTCCTCCTCGAAGGCGGCCTGAGCGGCCTCCTCCAGGGGAACATTCCGCCGGGCGGCGGATCTCCGGAAATCTGCGGCCCGGTGAAGGGTGGTGCGGATCAGCCACGCCTTTTCGTGCTCGGCGTCCCGCAGGCGGGGCCGGGTGGCGAGCAGGCGGAGAAAGACCTCCTGGACGGTGTCCTCCGCGTCGGCGGGGGAATCCAGACGGGTGCAGGCCAGGCGGAGGAGCATGGGGGCATGCTCCTCTACGAGGCGGCAGATGTGGTCTTCGGTCATGGGGTCCTCACTCCCTTCACTCTTAACACGAATGGGCGGCGGGAAAATTCTCATGTGGAGGAAAGTTTTTTTGGCCTGGGGGAGCCAAGGGGTAGGAGCAGCGCAAGGGGATGGGGCGCAGGGTCCGCCGCCCCCGGTGCGGCCCGCCGGAACGGAGAGGCGGGCCGCTGGAACAGGAAAGGACAGCCTCCGGCTGTCCTCATTTTTTCGGATAGGGTTCCTCTTGTCCGTGCGCCCCGGGAGATCGTCCGCACAGGTACTGTAAATCGCTGCAAGGGCACAAAGGATCGCTGCCATTGTGTCAAAGGAGCATTTTTTCGTAAATCCCGGACTCTGTGATACATCGTCACCGCCTCAGGGACATTTTACGCGCTTCCCCTGTGGGTTTCGACGGTTTCATCTGAATCAGGTTTATATAGCAGCCGCAAAACCAGGCAGGGAACCCTCCTGCCAGTTAAGAGCCTGTTTAAAATCTCCCCGCGCATGTCTTGGCGGCGTATTTTCCGCCCTGACTGCGTTAAAAATCCTTGCCATCCGTCAGGATGCCTGCGGA
>JAAWIL010000100.1 GCA_022796315.1 Oscillibacter sp.
CGTCAGAAACTCTTGAAATCCGTCAGGATTCCTGCGAGTTTCTTCCTTGCCAGGCAAAAATTTTTCTTGCCAATCTGCATACCGTCACCTATTGGTACAACTTCTTAGCCTCTTGCACTGGGCCAAAAAGGAGAAATCCGCCGCCAGCACCGTGGGGATCTGCTGACTGCGGGGGCTCCCAAACACCAGGGTGTGCAGGTTCTCCATCTGCCCGATGACAGAAAAATCTCCCGGCTCCTGCCCATCTCGTTTCTCCTGATAGTAGGGGTCGCCGAAGTAACAGAAGTCGTTCAGCGCCTTGACCTTCTTCAAATCGTAGAGCGACTCTGGCGGCCGCTTCAGCGCGCCCTGCACCGCGTGGCGCAGCCGCTCGTCCATCTCCGGAACCGGCGTCATAAGCGCAGCACTCCCTTCCTGGTCGGATTATTTGTGAAAGTATAGCACAAAACCGGCCAGGATTCAACCGTCTCCCGTGGAGGTGACTGCGGATTTCCCTGTAGGGGCGGGGCTCTGTCCCCGCCCGTTCTCCTGTGGGCTTGGGGGGCTGGGGACGGGGGCGATTACGGATTTTATCGTGGGGTCCGGGCCCTGTAGGGGCGGCTATTAGCCGCCCGTCCGAAGGGAGATCCGGTCTGTCGTGAGGAGGGAAACCCGATGCTGGCCGGTCCTTCCAGGGGAGGGGTTGGCCCGGCCAGGGGTCCGGGCCCTACGGGGCAGTCCGGAGGTCACAGAAGGACGGGCGGTTGGTAACCGCCCCTACAGGGTCGAATCATCCTAGGAGGCAGGTTCCTTAACGGGAGAGCCCCCTCAGTCTGGCCTGCGGCCAGACAGCTCCCCCCGAGGGGGGAGCCAAGGGGGTTGCAGCGTCTCAAGGGGCTTGGCCGTAGGGGCCGCCGCCCTCGGCGGCCCGTCAGGATGGGAGGCACCCCGTCAGGAAAACATCCCCCCATCAAACCAATCCGAAGAGCTTCAAAACCACCCCATAGATCACGCTGGCCAGGGTGCCGAAGACGATCACCGGCCCCGCCACCGTAAACATCTTCGCCGCCATGCCGGTGACAAACCCCTCGCTTTTAAAATCAATGGCAGGGGAGACCACGGCGTTGGCAAAGCCGGTGATGGGCACCAGGGTCCCCGCGCCGCCGAAGCGGGCGATCTTGTTGTAGAGGTTCAGCCCCGTCAGCAGGGCCGAGAGGAACACCAGGGTGCAGGAGGTGGCGGTTCCGGCGGCCGCCTCGTACAGCCCCGCCGCCTTCCAGCCCTCCTGAATGGCCTGGCCCAGCACGCAGATTCCCCCGCCCACCAGAAAGGCCAGGGCGGTGTCCTTCAAAATGGGGGATTTCTTGGCCCGCTGCCGCACATACTGTTGGTATTCCTTCTCAGACATCTCCATTGAAAACACTTCCTTTCCCCCTCAGTATTCCCCGGGAAAGGCCGCTCTATGTGCGTTCCCGCCGGAGCGGCGCGGCTTTCTTCCGGAATTTCTTGAAAACGACAGGGAAACACGGTATACTGTCAGCATCCCCAAACCGGCCCGCCTGCGGGCCTCACTTACGGACAACCCGATCCCCGTCCCCGGAGCCTGTTGGAAAACAGATTCCGGGGATGGACCAGGAAGGAAGCGCATATCATGAGAACCCCTCTCCGGCCTCTGGGCCTGTACATTCACATCCCCTTCTGCCGCCAGAAGTGCGCCTACTGCGACTTCTACTCCCTGTCCGGCCAGGAGGGCCGCATGGACGATTACACCGCCGCCCTCTGCACCCATCTCGCGGAGACCGCCTCCGCGGCCTCCTGCCACACGGTGGACACGGTCTACTTCGGCGGCGGAACCCCCAGCCTCCTGGGGGAGAAGCGGCTGGTGAAGATCTTCAAGACCATTCAAAAAAAGTACCGCCTGGCCAAGGACCCGGAGATCACCCTGGAGGCCAACCCCGAGTCGGCGGGGGACTGGAAGACCCTGCGGGCCCTGCGGAGGGCGGGCTTCAACCGCCTGTCCCTGGGGATGCAGTCCGCCGGCAGCCAGAATCTCCTCACCCTGGGCCGGATTCACACCGCCGCCGAGACCCGCGCCGCCGTGGAGGCCGCCCGGAAGGCGGGCTTTGACAACCTCTCCCTGGACCTGATCTACGGCCTGCCGGGCCAGACCCTGGAGCACTGGCAGGAGGACCTGGCCGCCGCCGAGGATCTGGTTCCGGAGCACCTGAGCTGCTACGGCCTCCAGGTGGAGGAGGGCACCCCTCTCCACGCCCGCCGGGACACCCTGGACCTGCCGGGGGACGGGGCCCAGGCGGAGATGTACTTATGGACCGTGGAGGACTTGGCCCGCCACGGTTACCGGCAATATGAGATCTCCAACTTCGCCAAGCCCGGACGGGAGTCCCGCCACAACCTGAAGTACTGGACCCTTGCGGAGTACGCGGGCTTCGGCCCCAGCGCCCACTCCGACTTCGGCGACACCCGCTACGCCTATGGCCGGGATCTGGAGGGCTACATCCGGGGTGTCCGGGAGCACGCCCCCCTGCTGTCCGAGAGCGAGCGCATCCCCGCCCTGGAGCGGGACACGGAGTGGATCATGCTCCGCTGCCGCACGGCGGAGGGCCTGGACCCCAAGGAGTTCGAGCGCCGCTTCCGCCGCCGCTTCTCCTGTCTGGCGGCGGTGCTGGCCGCCTGCCGGGACGCCGGTTACGCCGTGGAGGAGCCGGACGGACGCTGGCATCTGACGCCCCAGGGCTTTCTGCTGTCCAACCAGATCATCGGCCGGCTGCTGGACGCCCTGACGGAGGAGAAGCGCCGCCGGGCGGAGGCCGCCGCCCGGGGAGACTTCCGGGTGGTGCTGGAGTGAGGATCTGCCGCCCTGTTCCGGAGGTTCACCCGTCCCATCCGCCGAACCAGTCTTTACGAATCAATCATTACGCAGCGCACACCTTTTGCCTCCAATGCCTCTCTTATATCAGACGGCAAGGCTAATTTCGCGGTTCGATATTCCTTAGAGCCTGTATTCACAACCGATGAACGCCGTCTGGGGGGTCTTTCTTGATCACCTTGACTGGTCCGTTTACAGGCCAAAGGACAGCACCTCCCCCTGCCGGAAGCAAGCCCCGCCCGGTCTCCTGCGGGGGCTCTGTCCCCGCCCGTTTTCCCGCAGCCTCCAGACTCCCCTGCAGGGGCGGCAATCTGCCGCTCCCGCAGGGGAGTCTCCTGTTTGTACACTCCCCCTATACCGGGGGGCGGCTCTATACTTCCGCCGTTTCCTCCCCAAATTTGGCGGGCTCTTTTCCGCTCTCCGCTTGCATTTCCCGTGGAACGTGCTACAATAAAAAACGCGAATCCACACACTGCGCTTCACCAGGCGGCCCCGTGCCGCCGGGAAAGATTCATCGGAGAGGGTGAGAACTATGGAATGGACAATGACAGGAGGGACGCCCGGCCAGGTCTGCCTGATGCAGGGCAACGAGGCCATCGTGCGGGGCGCCGTGGAAGCCGGCATTCACTTTGCCGCCTCCTACCCGGGCTCCCCGTCCTCCCAGATCCTGGGGATGCTGGGAAAGATCGCGGAGGAGCGGAATTTCTACGCGGAGTGGTCCACCAATGAGGTCTGCGCCTTGCAGGCCTGCATCGGCGCCTCCTTTGCCGGGGGCCGGGCCCTTTGCATCGTGAAACAGAACGGCCTCTTATGCACGGCGGACGCCCTCCACTGCGCCGCCCAGCACGGGGTGAAGGGGGGCCTGGTCATCGTGACCTCAGACGACCCCAGCGCCCACTCCAGCACCAACGAGTTTGACTCCCGCTGGCAGGCGGAGTCCGCCAGTGTGGCGCTGCTGGAGCCCACCTGCATGCAGGAGGCCAAGGACATGGTCCCCTACGCCTTCGACCTCTCGGAGCGGACGGGCCAGATCGTGATCCTGCGGCTCACCACCCGGGTCTGCCACGGCCGGGGCACCGTGACCCTGGGCCCCCTGCCGGAGGGAACCCGGCCCCTGGAGCCCATCCGGGAGTGGGACCGGATGGTGTGCGTGTGCTACCAGCACCAGCCCATGCTGGAGAAGCTGGAGTCCCTGCGGAGCGCCTTTGAAGCCTGTACATACAACCACTACGCCGGCCCGGAGGCTCCCAAGTCCCTCATCGTGGCCGGGGGCACGGGGCGGCTTTACGCCCAGGAGGCCCTGCGCCGCCTCCAGGCGGAGGACCGGACGGGCCTTCTGAGCCTGGGCACCCTCTGGCCCCTGCCGGAGGAGACCCTCCTGAAGTACCTACGCGCCGCGGAGAGGGTCCTGGTCCTGGAGGAGGTGGACCCCTTCCTGGAGCGGCACCTCCAGGCCCTGGCAGGGAAGCACCGGCTGTCCCTGGACTTTTCCGGCCGGTCCGGCGGCGCCCTGCCCCCGGTGGGCGAGCTGGACCCGGACAATGTGACGGCGGCCATCGCCGCCTTCACCGGGGCGGCCCTGCCGGAGAAGCACATCGCCTCCCACCTGGAGCTCCCGGTTCGGGAGATGACCTTCTGCGCCGGGTGTCCCCACCGGGCCACCTTCCACCTTTTGAAGCGGGTCCTCCGGCAGGAGAAGCGGCCCGGCGTGGTGGTGGGGGACATCGGCTGTTACTTCATGGCCGGCCAGTCCGCCGGACAGTACGGCTACCAGGTCTGCAACTGCATGGGCTCCGGCGTCAGCGTCGCCGAGGGCCTGGGCCAGCTGACCCACTACGGCCTGGACCAGAAGGTGGTCACCATGTGCGGCGACTCCACCTTTTTCCACACGATTCTCCCCGGCCTCATCAACGCCACCTATCACAGCGCCAACATGCTCCTGATCGTTCTGGACAACTCCGCCACCGCCATGACGGGCTTCCAGCCCCACCCGGGCACCGGACTCACCGCCATGGGCCGCCCCGCCAAGCCCATGGACATTCAGAAGATTCTGGAGGCCGTGGGGTGCGCCGTGGAGGTGGCCGACCCCTTCGACATCCGGGAGGCGGAGAAGGCCCTGCGGCGGATGCTGGACCGGGACGGGATGAACGTCCTCATCATGCGCCAGCCCTGCGCCACCCTGACGGCCAAGACCCGGAAGAAGCCGGTAAAGGTCTGGGTGGACCAGTCCAAGTGCCTGGGGGAGGGCTGCGGCTGCGACAAGTACTGCAGCCGGGTCTGGGGCTGTCCCGGCAACACCTGGGACTTCACCAACGGCAAGGCCCAGATCGATCCGGTCACCTGTGTGGGCTGCGGCGTGTGCGCCAAGTTCTGCCCCGCCGGGGCCATCCAAGTGGAAAGTGGTGAGGAAGCATGAGCACCTTGAAATTCGATCCCCTGAACATCGTGGTCTGCGGCATCGGGGGACAGGGAAACGTCCTGGCCGCGGAGGTCCTGGGCACCGCCATGTGCGACCGGGGCTTTCGGGTGGCCATTGGCGAGACCTACGGCGCCTCCCAGCGGGGCGGCTCCGTCATGAGCCACGTGCGGGTGTCCGCCGTCCTGGACCCCAGCGTCCTGATCCCCGCCGGGGAGGCCCACCTCATTGTGGGCTTCGAGCCCCTGGAGACCCTGCGGATGGTCCGCAAGTACGCAGGAAGCCAGACCACCGTGGTCTATGACCCCCGGCCGGTGTACCCCCTGGGAGTCCTCCAGGGAACGCAGACCTACCCGCCCCTGGACGCCCTGGCCCAGGAGATCCGGGACCTGACGGCCCTGGCCGTGGCGGTTCCGGCGGCGGACATCGCCATGGAGGCCGGGGACTCCAAGGCCGCCAACATCGCCCTGCTGGGCGCCTTCACCCAGCTGCCCGGCGCCCCCCTGAACCGGGAGGACCTGGAGAAGATCCTGGCCCAGCGGTTCCAGGGCAGGGTGCTGGAGATCAACCGGCGGGCCTTCGCTCTGGGCTGCGAGGCGGCGGGAAAGGGGGCGGCGGCTCATGGCTGAGATGCAGGTACACTTCCTCCACCCCGTCACCGGGGCGCCTCTGACCCTCTCCCTGCCCGGGGACACCCCCTTTTCCGCCCTGACGCCGCTGCTCTGCGGCCGGGGCTTCCTGGCCGTCCAGAAGCCCGGCTATGCCTACCTCTATCAGGAGCATCTGTGCGGCATGAATCACACCTTGGCGGACTATGTCCCCGCAGGGGCCCGGGAGATCTCCCTGGAGATTTTCCCGTTCCCGCAGGTTCTGGTATAAGGAGGGGAAGCTATGCTCAGTACGATTGCGTTGGATACCCAGGTCATCCGCCCCGGTCTCTGCACCGGCTGCGGGGCCTGCCAGGGGATGTGCCCCTATTGGGATTCCGCGGAGGGAAGAACCTTCTGCTACTTTGACTGCGAGCGAAAGGACGGCCGCTGCCAGCGGTTCTGTCCCCGGATGCCCACGGATCTGGACGCCCTGCGGCGGTCCTGCTTCCCCGGCGAGACGATCCTGCCGGAGCTGGGCCCCTTCCGGGGGCTGTACCTGACCCGGGCCGCCGATCCCTCCCTCCGGGCTAAGGCCCAGCACGGCGGCACCGTAACCGCCCTGGTGGAGCTGGCCCTGAGAGAGGGCCTTCTGGACGCGGCGGTGCTGACCCGCTCCCAGGGCGGACTGGAGCCGGAGGGCGTCCTGGCCGCCACGCCGGAGGAGGTCCGCGCCTGCGGCGGCAGCAGCTTCCAGATTCCGCCCACTCTGGCGGTGCTGAACCGGGCCCTTCAGGAGGGGACCTACCGCCGCATCGGCGTGGTGGGCACCCCCTGCAAGACCCTGGCCGTTTACAAGATGATGGCGAACCCCCTGCCGGACTACGACCACCACACGGAGCGCATCGGCATGGTCTTCGGCCTCTTCTGCGGCTGGGGCCTGGACTGGGAGGGCCTGCGGGACCTGACGGCCAGGCACGCCCAGGGCGTCGCCCATATGGACATCCCCCCCAGCAAGTACCACTCCCTGGAACTGCGGCAGGAGCGCGGGGAGACCGTCTCCGTCAGTCTGGACGAGGTCACCTCCCTGGTCCGCTCCGGCTGCCGCTACTGCACGGATATGACGGCGGAGTTCTCCGACCTCTCCATCGGCGGCGCCCGCAGTGCCGCCGGCTGGGACGAGGACAAGCACTGGAACCAGCTGATCGTCCGCACGGAAAAAGGCCAGAAGCTTTTGGACCTGGCCCGGGAGAAAGGCGTCCTGGAGTGCAGGGAGGTCCCGGAGACGGGCCTGGATAAGCTGAAGGGCGCGTCCTTGGGGAAAAAGCGCACCGGGGCAAAGCACCTGAGGGAGCGCACCGGGGACTTGGGCTATTTGGAGCCCAGCGCGGCGCTGTTTGAAGGGCTGTAAACGACCATAAAGAGACAGGACCAGGCAAACGCCTGGTCCTGTTTTTTTCCGCCGCCGGGCCGGTTCTCAGAGCCTGTTTAATATCTCGACGTGTATGGATTGGCGAGTGGATTTTTTGCCCTGCAAGGCAAAAATCCGCAGGCATCCTGACGGATGGCAAGG
>JAAWIL010000101.1 GCA_022796315.1 Oscillibacter sp.
AAATCCGCAGGCATCCTGACGGATGGCAAGGATTTTTAACGCAGTCAGGGCGGATAATACGCCGCCAAGACATGCGCGGGGAGATTTTATACAGGCTCTTACTCCGCCACGCAGGCCATCCCACGGTGGAAGGCCTCAATGTTCAGGGGCACCAGCTTCGCCTTGGGGCCGGTGAACATCTCTTGAATCATGGTCTCAATGGTGGCCTGCTTCAGCGCGCCGGTGGCCGCCACATAGGCGCCCAGCATCACCATGTTGGCCACCTTCGTGTTGCCCAGCTCCGCCGCGATTTCGTCGCAGGGGACGTAGATGGCTCTGACGTCCGTCCGCTGCACCTTCTCGGAGACGATGCTGCTGTTGACGAACACAATGCCGCCGGGGGCCGTGGCCGGCTCAAACTTCGCCAGGGCCGCCCGGTTCATGACGATGACCTCGGAGGGACGCTCCACCAGGGGCGCGCCAATACGCCCGTCGCTGACGATCACGGTGCAGTTGGCGGTGCCGCCCCGCATCTCGGGACCGTAGGAGGGCACCCAGGCGGCCTCCAGATCCTCCGCCACAGCGGCCTCCACCAGGTTCTTGCCAATGGACATGACGCCCTGTCCGCCAAAGCCGGAAATGATGACTTCCTTTTTCATCTTACCGCACCTCCGCCTGCGCGCTCACATCTTTGATGACTCCAAGGGGATAGTAGGCGGCCATGTTCTCCTTCAGCCACTCCACAGCCTTCAGCGGCGTCATGCCCCAGTTGGTGGGGCAGGTGGCCAGAACCTCCACAAAGGTGAAGCCCTCGTTGTTCATCTGCTTCTGGAAGGCCTTCTTCAGGGCCTTCTTGGCCTTATTCAGGTTGGGAATATCCGTGACGCAGACCCGCTCGGCATAGACGCAGCCGTCCAGCGTGGCGAGCATCTCCGCCACCCGGATGGGCATTCCCGCCTGCTCCGCCGTGCGGCCCAGGGGGGCGGTGGTGGCCTTCTGGCCGATCAGGGTGGTGGGGGCCATCTGGCCGCCGGTCATGCCGTAAATGGCGTTGTTGATGAACACCGTGGTGAACTTCTCCCCCCGCATGGCGGCATGGACGATCTCCGCCGCGCCGATGGAGGCCAGGTCGCCGTCGCCCTGGTAGGTGAACACCAGCTGGTCCCGGTGGGTCCGCTTCACGGCGGTAGCCACGGCGGGCGCACGGCCATGGGCGGCCTCGATGGTGTCATAGGAGAAATAGTTTCCGGCAAAGACGGCGCAGCCCACCGGGCAGACGCCAATGGCCGTGTCCAGGAGGTCCATCTCCTCCAGGAGCTCGCCGATCAGCTTATGTACGATGCCGTGGCTGCATCCGGGGCAGTAGTGGAGCTCCGTGTCCTGCAGGCCCTTGGTCTTCTGGTAAACAATCGCCATCTCACTCAACCTCCTTCCAGGCGTTCCGCGCGGCTTCCTCCACCTCGGAGACGTGGGGGATGGAGCCGCCGCAGCGGCCGTAAAACCGGACGGGCTTCCGCTCCGCCACCGCCAGATTCACGTCGTCCAGCATCTGGCCCAGGCTCATTTCCACATCCAGGAATACCTTGGCGGCCTCCCCGGCGGCGATCTCCTTCAGCCGGGCATAGGGGAAGGGCCAGAGGGTGATGGGCCGGAACACGCCGGCCTTGATCCCCTGCCTGCGCAGGTTCTCCGCCGCGGTCTCCGCCACCCGGGAGGGCGTGCCGTAGGCCACAAAGACCACCTCGGCGTCCTCCAGCATGATCTCCTCCCAGCGGCACTCGTTCTTCTCCATCTCGGCGCACTTCTCCGCGATGTGCAGGTTGTGGGCCTCGCAGGAGGGGGCGTCGATCAGGAGGGAGTTGATGAAGTTGTTGTGGTCCCGGTCCCTGCGGCCGCTGGCGGCCCAGGTCTTCTCCGGCAGCTGCCGGGGGGTGCGCTCCTTCCAGACGATGGGCTCCATCATCTGGCCGATGAGGCCGTCCGCCAGGACGACGACGGGGTTGCGGTACTGGTCGGCAATGTCAAAGGCCTCCTGGACCATGTCCACCGCCTCCTGGATGTTGGCCGGCGCGATGACCACCGTGCGGTAGTCGCCGTTTCCGCCGCCCCGGGTGGCCTGAAAATAGTCGCCCTGAGCGGGCTGGATGGACCCCAGGCCGGGGCCGCCCCGCATGACGTTGACCACCACGGCGGGAAGCTCCGAGCCCACCATGTAGCTGATGCCCTCCTGCTTCAGGCTGACGCCGGGGGAGGACGAGGAGGTCATGGCCCGGACGCCGGAGGCCGCCGCGCCATACACCATATTGATCGCGGCCACCTCGGACTCGGCCTGGACGAATACGCCCCCGCTCTGGGGCATCTTCAGGGACATGTACTCCGGGATCTCGTTCTGGGGGGTAATGGGATAGCCAAAGAAGCACCGGCAGCCCGCCCGGATGGCCGCCTCCGCGATGGCCTCGCTGCCTTTCCAAAGTTCTTTTGCCAAAATAAACGCCTCCTCATATCAGGATCTCTTCCGCAGAGACTCTTTGTTTCTGTTGTTCGCGGGAATGGTTTCCCCCGTGTGCCTGGGGGGACGGTGTTTCCGCCGGTCCGGTCCGAAACCGGGACTCAGAACTTCTCAACCGTGATGACGGAATCAGGGCAGATCTTGGCGCAGCTGGCGCAGCCGATGCACTGCTCCATCTCCTTGACCGTGGCGGGATGATAGCCCTTGTGGTTGGTGGTGCCGGTGTCAATCAGAACAATGTGCTTGGGACACACGGTGGTACACAGCTCGCACCCCTTGCAGCGATTTGCGTCGAAGGTAACCTTTGCGGACATGAATACTCCTCCTTTCCATACAGCCGTACTCATTCCCACGGCTTTTTCATTTGAATGGAAATCGGAAACACGGTTTCCGAATAATCTGACAGCTGCGGGACAAACCGCTCCTCCGCCACGTGGCAGAGGACGGGAATCCCGGTCTCCCGGGAGACGGCGGCCGCCAGGGCCGCGCCCTTGCGGATCTCCTCCACCGTGGTCTCCCCGCAGAGGTGGGTGTTGTTCACAATCCCCGTGCAGGTCAGGCCGGTGACTGCCTCAATGCTCCGGAGGTAGGCCACGGCGCCCGCCGGCTCCCGGACCTCCGGGCGGTTGGCGTTGACCACATAGAGCAGCTGGCTGTCCTCCCGGAGCAGCTGGGGCTGAAACCGGGCCAGAACCCGGGCCCCCACGGGGTCGCCGCCGATGTCCAGGATGCCCCGGACCCCCCGGTCTTCCAGTATCGTCAGCAGCTCCGCCGGAATGGCAGGGACATCCGCGTCCGAACAGGCCTGAGACGAGGAGATCAGCCGGATGCCGGCCTCCTCCAGCGCCGCCCGCCGCTCCCGGGAGCGGAAGTAGGGGTTCACAATGTCCAGATCGGCCATCATCACCCGCTGGCCCTCCCTGGCCATGGCCAGGGCCAGATTGACCGCGAACTCCGTCTTCCCCGTGCCGTAATGGCCGGTGATCAGGCAGAGGCGGTGGGTACAAAAAGAAGTCAAGGCAGACCCTCCTTCCGGGCGCGTCCGAATCCGCTTATCGTGGCTGCGGGAGGGCCGCGCGGGACCCGGACCTCCGGCGCAGGGCCCGAACCCCGGCCAGCCCCTCCCCCGGAACGGGCGGCGGACCGCCGGTTTCTCTCCCGAAGATTGCCCTTGTATTTCTTCGTGGCGTGTGGTATGATGTCATTGTACAACGAAAGAAGTATGATGTCAAGAGACGCTCTTCCTTTTCCGAAAAATGGTGATCCTGCACAGGCACGGAGGGACAACGATGGCAAATACAACCGAGAAGCGGACGAAGCTGTCCGAGCGGGCGGCGGACCGCCTGTATGAGATGATTTTGGACGAGGGCCGCTACACGCCGGGCAGCAAGCTGCCCAACGAGCTGGAGCTGAGCCAGGCCCTGGCCGTAAGCCGCACCACGCTGCGGGAGGCCATCTCCTTCCTGGTGGCCCAGGGGGTGCTGGAGATCCGCCGGGGAAAGGGGACCTTTGTGGCCGCGGAGCTGCCGGAGACGGGGCTGGACCTCAGCGCCCTGGCTGGCCTGCGGACCAGGTCCCGGGCCCGGGATCTCTTTGAGATGCGCCTGATCTTTGAGCCCGCCACCGTGGCCCTGGCCTGTCAGCGGGCCAGCGAGGAGGAGCTGCGGCAGATCCGCGGCAAGGCGGAGCGCATGGCCCGGATCGCGGCGGAGGGCGGCGACTGGCCCCTGGCGGACCAGGAGTTTCACTGGGCCATCATCAAGGCCTCCCACAACGAGTATATGCGGCGGCTGTACCCCATCATCAACAGCGCCGTCAACAAGATCATGCAGCTGTCCTCCAACCGCAGCCAGATGCAGGAGATCGCCGTCAGCGACAACCGGCTGATCCTGGAGTTCCTGCTGAAGCGGGACGAGGCCGGCGCCCGGCACGCCATGAGCATCCACATGAGGCACCTCATCAACTCCCTGCCGGAGTGACGCCTCCCTCCCAAATACCGAAAGACGAGAAAAGAAGGCCCGGCGGGCCTTCTTTTTGTGCAAACAATTCCGCCGCCGGACCTGCGTGAGGAAAACGTTTGCGTGAAAACTCTGGAGAAAATCCCAGGAATTTGCACAGGCAGATTTGGTCATTCTGTAAAATTCTCCGGCAAAAGCGCCAACTTTCTGGCGCCCGTTCACAAATTATACACAAATTTTTCGGAACCCCCTTAACAAATCGAAACATCGGGTGTATAATGCACGCGCAAGCCTAGGAATTCCTGCGGGAGTTTCTCATCATCCCATCGGCGGGGGCCCCCGCCGCCGTCTCTCTTATAGAGAGACGGGCGAGACGAAAGGAGGCCGGCAGCCGTGGACCCCAGAGAGTGTCTTGAAAAACTGCTGAACGCGTATTCCCACCGGTATGATATTGCCCGGGATGTTGCGGTGGAGGGCGGAAGCTTTCCCGCCGCGGCCTTCTTCTTCCTGCGGGATGAGCACTATCTGGTCCGCCGGGACAAGACGTTCTACGCCGTGGAGCAGCATGACTACACGTACTTCTATGTAACGGACCATCTGACCACGGCGGAGCTGCGGAGACAGATCGACCTGTCCCTCAAGGCGGGCATGGCCCAGGTCAAGCCTCACAAGGAGCACATGAGCTCCTACGTCACGCTGGTGATCCTGGCGGACGTCATCGACCCGGAGGCGAAGAAGCTCCTCAAGCGGACCCGCTTCCACAAGAATTTCCGGCTGGCACTCCATGGCTGGATGGAGTATCACATAGCGGCAATGGAATGTTCCACCACGAGCTTCCTCTCCAATCCAGCCGGGAGAGTCGCTCGCAAAACCCTGGAAAACAACTTCGTTTCCTGGGGGAAGTAAGAAGGGAGAGTATCATCTTATGAATGGCATTGTGCTTCTCATCATCGGTGTTGCGGCACTGGTCTGCGGCTACCTCTTCTACGGCCGCTGGCTGTGCAAGCAGTGGGGTGTTGGAGAGAGCGACCAGCAGACCCCCGCTCATACCATGGAGGACGGCGTGGACTATGTTCCCGCCCCCGCCCCCGTTCTGATGGGCCACCACTTTTCTTCCATCGCCGGCGCCGGCCC
The DNA here is from genome assembly GCA_022796315.1 of Oscillibacter sp. GTDB lineage: Bacteria > Bacillota > Clostridia > Oscillospirales > Oscillospiraceae > Oscillibacter. The sequence continues at coordinate 5,581 of JAAWIL010000101.1, forward strand.
CATCACCGGCCCCATCTCCGCTTTGAAGCTGGGCTTCGGCTGGCTGCCCTGCGTGCTGTGGATCATCATCGGCGGCGTCTTCTTCGGCGGCGTCCATGACTTCGGCGCCCTGTTCGCCTCCGTCCGCCACGGCGGCCGCTCCATCGGCGAGATCATCTCCGAGAACATGTCCAAGCGGGCCAAGATGCTGTTCCTGATCTTCGCCTATCTGACGCTGATCCTGGTGGTGGCGGCCTTCGCCTCCATCGTGGCCGGCACCTTCGGCGCCACCTTCACCGAAGGCACCCTGGACCTGGCGGCCTCCGAGAGCAACGCCCGGGTGGCCATGGTGTCCCTGCTGTTCATCGTGATCGCCATCGTTTTCGGCTTCTGCGTCTACCGCCGCAATGCGCCCATGAGCGTCGCCTCCGTGGTGGGCGTAATCGCCATCGTGGTCATCATCGCCATCGGCATGAACTTCCATCCCCTGTACCTCAGCAGCAGCACCTGGATGTGGATTGTGGGCCTGTACATCATCATCGCCTCCGTCACCCCCGTGTGGATTCTGCTGCAGCCCCGGGACTACCTGAGCTCCTTCCTGCTGTACGCCATGCTGGCCCTGGCCGTGATCGCCGTGTTCGTCGGCCATCCCTCCATCGCCAGCCTGCCCACCATCCAGAGCGCCGTGACCCTGGCCGACGGCACCCAGAAGATGAACCTCATCTTCCCCGTGCTGTTCACCACCATCGCCTGCGGCGCCATCTCCGGCTTCCACTCCCTGGTCTCCTCCGGCACCACCTCCAAGCAGCTGGATAAGGAGACCGACGCGAAGCCCATCGCCTACGGCGGCATGCTGCTGGAGTGCGTCTTGGCCATCCTGGTGATCTGCGCCGTGGCCGGCTTCGCCATGAACGATCCCGAGTGGGCCAAGGCCGGTCCCACCGTCCTCTTCGGCGGCGGCATCGCCAGCATGATCGACCCCAGCCACGGCAGCGTCTACAGCGTGCTGTACACCCTGCTGGTTCTGACCTACTCCTCCTTCTGCCTGACCTCTCTGGACACCGCCACCCGTCTGGCCCGGTTCATGTTCCAGGAGTTCTGGCTGGACGGCAGCAAGGGCGAGACCCCCGAGAACGTCACCGGCTATAAGAAGGTCCTGTCCAACATGTATGTCGCCACCATCATCACCGTGATTCTGGGCATTGGCCTGGGCATGAACGGCTACGACAAGATCTGGGCGCTGTTCGGCTCCGCCAACCAGCTGCTGGCCGCCCTGGGCCTGCTGGCCGTGGCCACCTGGCTGGGCAACATCGGCAGAAACAACAAGATGTTCCTGATTCCCATGGCCTTTATGCTGGTGGTCACCGTGACCTCCCTGGTTCTGAACACCAAGGATCAGCTGGCCCTGATCACCAAGGGCGGCGCCGACTGGGGCCCCTATGTCCAGGCCGTCCTGGGCGTCCTGCTGGTGGTGCTGGCCATCGTCCTGGCCATCGAGGGAATCTCCACCATTTCCAAGCAGAAGAAGACTGCCTAAGCGCGGTCTCCATACCCGGCGGGGGCTTGCCAGTATCCGCCGGAACCCATCCCAAGTCAAAGAGAGGACTGCCGCAGGCCGCGGCAGTCCTCTTTTTCTTCCGAAAATATATTTTTGACAGAACAAGAGGGAATTTCAGAGCTTTTTGCGGTTCTGAAATTCCCTGATGAAAAGGGCGCAGGGCACCCCTCCCGGGTTCATCTCCGCACTAAGAGCCTGTTTAATATCTCGACGTGTATGGATTGGCGAGTGGATTTTTTGCCCTGCAAGGCAAAAATCCGCAGGCATCCTGACGGATGGCAAGGA
>JAAWIL010000241.1 GCA_022796315.1 Oscillibacter sp.
CGGTGGACTTCATAGACAAAACACGGCACATGGATGTGCCGGCGGCCTCGCCCGCCTTGAAAATCGGATACCGATTTTCAAGTGTTTTGACTATATGAAGACGGGTTTGAAAAGAGATCAGAAAAACCGGGCGGACACCGGCGGCAGAAAGGGTCAGCCGCCGGGCAGGATGAGGGCATAGAGAATGCCGGAGAGCGCGTCGAAGCCGGAGGTGTGGCCGATGGCGCGGAATCCCTCCTGGCAGGCGGCTGTTTCGGAGGCAGAGGACATCGGAGAGAGTGCAAAAAAGCGGATAACGGCTTCGCTGAATTGCCCATCCAGGGCGCAGTTCAGAAATGCGGCACTGATAGGGTTTGTCCGCGGCAGAGCATGGCGGAGCCGCGTGGATAGGGCGTGCAGCATGGGACAGCCGGCCTCGTTTTTCCAAAGCAGTCCGGCCAGAAGGCCGCATAGAAAATCATCGCCGGAGGGGGTAAGTCCGATCCCCAATCCAACCAGAGCGCACAGTTCCTCCGCGGCCGGGTTCCATTCCTTTTTTGCGTAGTAGACAGCCGCTCTCTCAAGGTGGGCTTGGGCGGCGGACAAGAGGAGGTCCTTTTGTGTAGTTTCTGCCGCCAGCCGCCCGAAAGAACCCGGCGGTGCGGAAGAGAGGAACTGACGTGCCTGGATGATATAAAAAGCGGGGGCCGGCAGGTCCGGCGGGACTAAAGCGGAGTCGAAGATCTGTGTGATATGCCGTGCATAGTTCAGCCGGACGTCCGCTGCATGGACCGGATTCAATATAACGGCATCTGGCGCAATCCGGCAGGGGGTTCCCTCCAAGATGGGGAGCAGCGCCAGCTCCTTTTGTGAGAAGGGGGTTAGAAGGCTAATGGGCGAGAGCGGAGAGCCGTTGGCCTGGATGGCGAGCAGCTGCCCTTCAGAGGTTATCACATTGACGGTGTTTCGATAGATCGAATGGACTGCCGCAGTTGAAGGCACGAGCAGATGGTCGATCATGTATTGAGAGGCGGCGGTAACGGCGACGTCCATACTGAACCTCCTTGAAATGGCCAGGCTGCGGCCGGCGGCGGATCTCATATCTTTGCAGCGCAGTGGATGCCGCCCATGCAGCTTGCTATAAAAGCAGAAGTCGCTTCAAGAAGCTCCTTTGTGAAATCAGAGGCGGTGTCCTGGTCGAAATCGTGCGCAGAGCACGGGGCGATGTACTGCGCGGCGTGGAACCGGCGGCAGAGTTCCATGAACTCCTGATAGGGGACGTCCGGATCCCCGATGCTGTGCGCACAGAAGAGGGGGGCAGGCAGAGATGCAGCGGATTGGAGAGAATAACGGGAGTAGAACACCTTGTCCTTTCCGGAGAAGAACAGATCCTTCCAACGTCCGCTCTGACGGGCATAGATGTAGGCGCTGTAATGCCGCTCCAGGGCTCCGTCTGCGGAGAGTCCGGCGGGGAGGCGTTCCAGACAGGAATCGCTGACGGCCGGCAGCGTCTGATAGAACGGGGTGGGCGAGGTATGCCAGCCGTCCATGAAAAATCCGTAGCCGTAGTAAGAGAGGATTCCTGCGGGCGGAACCGACAGCGCCCCGGAGGATGCCGCCAGCAGGACGAGATACGCACCAGCGGAACGGCCCCACAAAAAATACGGAAGACAGGCAGTCTGAGAAAATTGAGTGATGGAGCGGGAAGTGTTGATGGATGCGCAGACGTCATGCAGGATCAGTTCTATTTTGGCGTTTGGCGCGAGAGGATAATCGCAGGCGATCAGAAGGCAGCCCTTTTGGGTGAGGAATTCCCGGTGCAGAAGGGGGATGTCCTCGCGGGAGCCGAACAACAGCCCGCCGCCATGAAAATAGAGAATTCTGGCAGTGATCTCCGTCTCGGAATCATACCAGCAGGATGCCTTTTTGAGATATGGATCTGAAGCAAGCGTGATTTCCTGTTTACACAGCATGGGCGCCTCCTGATATTGAAATTCTGTACCGGCTGCGTTGTGAATTGGCAAAGTAGGCGAACCCGCCTGAAATATCCAGAGGACTATGGATTCCCCTTCTTAAAAAGCGGTTGATTATGTGCCGGATAGTATTTAAAAATTCTATAGAGCAGTTTTATTGATTATATCACAGCGGCAAGAAAATGGAAGAGATTTTCGCAGCTAAAAATATAAATATTGATTATATATAAAGAATATAGAATTATTTTGTCAATATTTACGATTGAAAATAAGATGAATGCATGTCATGATAGACGGAGTAAAAACTGGTTGATTACAATTTTAGAATCTGGAGAGAAATTTGAAACAGCAGCCTGTCTGCGGAAAGTGAGGAGTCATCATGGGGTATTTGAATCATAACGTGGGGCACCGGAAGGAGCTTCTGACTACGCGCTCGGTGGTCAAAAAGAACAATTATGTGATTCTGGAGCCGGACGGCCTGGTGAAAAATGCAATTCCCGGATATACGAACTGTGATGTGACGATTCTTGCGTCACCGGAACTGGGTGCGTCCTTTGCAGATTACCTGGTGACTGCCCATGCCGGCGGCAGGAACGACGGCGTCGGCGGCGAGGGGATCGAGGTGTTCTTGTATGTGGTATCCGGGGAGATTGCCGCAGCCAATGAGGACGGCTCCCAGCGCCTGACGGAAGGGGGATATTTCTATTCTCCCGCAAACCGGACCATGACCTTTCAGAATCAGAGCGGGCGTGACGCGGTGCTCTACGTCTACCGCAGAAGGTATCTCCCCTACCAGGATTTGAAGCCGGGTACAGTGACGGGCAGCGTACAGGATCTGGAGTGGGTCGAGTACGAGGGGATGAGCAACTGCCACATTAAGGATCTGCTGCCTGCGGCGGGAAATTTTGCCTTTGATATGAACATGCACATCCTGAAGTTTGCGCCTGGAGCCTCTCATGGGTACGTTGAGACACATTTCCAGGAGCATGGGATGTACTTCCTCCAGGGGAAAGGCGTCTATCTCCTGGACGAAGAGTGGATTCCTCTGGAGAAAGGCGATTATGTGTTTATGGATTCCTATTGTCCCCAGTGCTGTTACGGAGCGGGCGATGAAGATTACATTTACATCTATTCCAAGGACTGCAACCGAGATGTACAGCTTTGACAGGACGTCCATCACACGGAGACAGGATTGAGGAGAATTTATGAAACTGCAGAGAGAGGAATTAAAGCGCCTGATGAAGAACAAGCTGATTCAGGCCGGATTACGCGAGGATCATGCGGAGATGACTGCGGAGATTCTGACCTGGTCGGATGAACGGGGCTACCACTCCCATGGATCGGTCCGCGTGGAGTATTACAGCGAGCGCATTGCAAAGGGCGGGATTACAATTGAGCCCAAATTTGAATGGAAAGAGACAGGTCCATGCTCCGGAATTTTCGAGGGGGACAACGGCTGCGGATATGTGGCGATGACGCTGGCGGCGGAGCGTGCCATGGAAATGGCGAAAAGGAACGGCATTGCAGTGGTGGGCGTTCGGAATGTGTCGCACACCGGGTCTATTGGCTATTATGTGGAACTATGTGCCAAGCGCCACCTGGCGGCGATCACGTTCTGCCAATCCGACCCGATGGCTGTGCCCTATGGCGGGACGGAGCCCTACTATGGAACCAACCCCATTGCCTTTGCGGCGCCTGCGGCGGACGGCCGGAATATCGTATTCGATATGGCAACCACGGTGCAGGCATGGGGAAAGATCCTGGATAAGCGATCCAGAGGGGAGGGCATTCCCCCTACGTGGGCGGTGGATGAGTACGGACAGCCTGTCACAGACCCCAACAAGGTGAACGCACTGGTGCCCATCGCCGGGGCAAAGGGCTATGGCCTGATGATGATGGTCGATATCTTTTCCGGCGTGCTGCTGGGCGTTCCCTTTGGCAGGCATGTCAGCTCCATGTATCACGATCTCTCCGAAGGGCGCAATCTGGGTCAAATTCTGATTGTAATAGACCCGGAGCGCTTTGCAGGAACAGCGCTTTTTGAGCAGGGCATTGCGGCGACCATGGATGAGCTGGGCTCCATGAGGCCGGTTGAGGGACAGAAAAAGGTCTATTATCCTGGAGAGCGGGCAGAGCAGCGGAAAACGGCGGCCGGCGAGGCTGGCGGCATCGAAATTGTGGACGGAATTTACGAATATCTGGTCAGTGACCAAGTACATTTTGACCGGTACGATCACAAGAACCGCTTTGCGGATTGAGGAGACGGAAAGGAAGCCAGGTGAAACGAAATTTATGTTGATTACGACGGTAAAAAAGGGCAGCTACCACGACTCAGTCGTATTGATGTTGCTGACAAATGAGTTGTCAAATATGGATGGGGTGGCCAAGGTCTCCGTCATGATGGCGACGCCCTCCAATAAGGAAATTTTTACGCGTGCGGGACTGGACACGGAGGAGCTGCGGCAGGCGTCCGCCAACGATATGGTGATTGTGGCCGATGTGGCCGACGAGATGGTATCCGCCCAGATGCTGGAGCGGGTAGAGAACTTCTTTGAAGCGCAGTCCGCCGCCGGAAGCAAGGCGGGAGCCGCGAGGGTGAAATCCTGGGACGCGGCCCGGAAGGCGCTTCCTCAGGCGAATTTGGCAGTCATTTCGATTCCCGGCGCCTATGCGGCCTTTGAGGCGGAGCATGCGCTGGAAGCCGGTATGAACGTGTTTATATTCTCCGACAATGTGTCTGTGGAAGACGAGCGCAGATTGAAGGAATCGGCCCACGAGAAGGGGCTCTGCGTGATGGGCCCGGACTGTGGAACCGGAATTATTCAGGGGGTTCCCATCGCTTTTACCAACCATGTCAGAAGGGGCGCAATTGGGATCATTGGCGCATCCGGCACCGGTATCCAGGAGCTCACCTGCATGATTGACCGTCTGGGTGAGGGTGTGAACAACGCCATTGGCACAGGCGGCCGGGACCTGTCCACAGAGATCGGCGGCGTCACCATGCTGGACATGATCGACGCCATGGAGCAGGATGAGGGGATTAAAACGATCATCATTCTGTCAAAGCCGCCTGCACCGGCAGTGCGTGAGAGGATTCTGGACCGGCTCAGAGCCTGCCGCAAGCCGGTTGTTACGCTGTTTATGGGTGAGAAGCCGGAGTATCATGAAGAGAATTTCTATCATTGCTATACCTGCGACGAGGCGGCGCGTCTGGCGGTCAGCCTGGTGCGGGGCGAGAAGCCGCAGTACAGGGCGGAATCCCTGCCGGAGCTGCGAAATGCATTCCGTGCAGAAGAGGGAAAGAGCATCAAGGCATATTATTCCGGCGGAACGCTGGCCAATGAGGCGGCCATGTTGATCAAGGACGCCATGCATATGAAAACGCCTCCTGAAAAAGAGGAGGGGTATATGCTGAATGTGGACGGGAATGTTGTAGTGGATTTGGGCGACGATGTCTATACTGTGGGACACCCTCATCCCATGATTGATCCCACAAAACGGATTGAATGTATGGAGCAGTGTCTGGAAGATGCGTCAACCGGCGTGATTCTCTTTGACGTCATGCTTGGCTATGGGTCCCATGAGGATATGGCAGGTGCACTGATTCCCACGATTTCCACGCTGAAAAAGAAGGCGGAGTCGGAGGGCAGAAAGCTCTTCTTCGTCACCTCCATCTGCGGTACAGAGAAGGATTTCCAGGGTTATGAAAAGGCAACAGAGCAGCTGAAAAACGCCGGCGTGATCGTGTGCGAGTCAAATAAAGCGGCGTGCCATGCGGCAATCCGGCTGGTTGGCCTTGATTTTGAGGAACCGAAAAAGAAGATTCACGGAAAAGCGGAGTCTGCAGCGCATCCCGGAGAACCGTCTCAGAAGCTGGTGGAGCTTTTGGCGAACCGGCCAAAGGTCATCAACATTGGTCTGTCCAGCTTTGCGGAGGTCTGCGAGGCCTTCGGCTGCGAGGTGGTCCAGTTTGACTGGGCCCCGCCGGCCGGCGGCAATTTTGAGATGATTCGGATGCTTGCATTCCTGAATAAGCACCGGGAGATTGACACGGCCAATCAGAGGGTGATTGCCAAAATTGTGGCGGCGCAGCCGGTTCTGCGGGATAATGTCCCCGCAAAGGACGTCATCAAGGAACTGAATGAGGAGGCCAGAACGATTCTCCATGCAGGGCCTCCCATTGCGTATCAGGAGATGCCGGAGACGGTGCAGGGCTCCTGTGTGGGCGCGGTCCTCTTTGAAAAGTGGGCTGACAGCGAGGCGGAGGCGCGGGCGCTGTTGGCCTCCGGAGCCATCCGCTTCATTCCCTGCCATCATGTGAACGCGGTGGGGCCCATGGGTGGAATCACCACGGCGCATATGCCGGTGTGGGTGGTTGAGAATCTGACCGACGGCAACCGCGCCTACTGCACCATGAACGAGGGGATTGGAAAAGTGCTTCGCTTTGGCGCTTATTCACAGGAGGTAATCGACCGGCTGTGTTGGATGCGGGATGTTCTGGGCCCCACACTGGGCAGGGCGCTGCGCACCCTGGATGGAGGCCTGGCCATCAACCCGTTGATTGCAAAAGCGATTGCCATGGGGGACGAGTTCCACCAGAGAAATATTGCCGCCACGCTGGTTCTGCTGAAGGAGCTTGTGCCTACCATCACCGGGTTGGACATGGACGAGAAGTCGCGCACGGAGGTCGTCCGTTTTCTGGCCGAGACAGACCAGTTCTTCCTGAATGTGATGATGGCAGCCGGCAAAGCGATCATGGACGGCGCCCGCAGAGTGCAGGAGGGTACGATCGTGACAGCCATGTGCAGAAACGGCGTGGAGTTTGGCATCCGCATCGCCGGTATGGGGGACGAGTGGTTTACCGGACCGGTCAACATTCCGCAGGGTCTCTATTTTACCGGGTATGACGGGGATGACGCCTGTCCGGATATCGGCGACAGCGCCATCACAGAGACCGTCGGCGTCGGAGGTATGGCAATGGTTGCAGCGCCCGCCGTCACACGTTTTGTAGGTGCGGGTGGAACGGAGGACGCCCGCAGAACCAGCAACGAAATGACGGAGATCACAATCTCCAGAAACCCCAATTACATCATTCCGAACTGGGATTTCCAGGGGACCTGTCTGGGAATTGACGCACGGCTGGTGGTGGAGAAGGGAATTACGCCGGTCATTAATACGGGAATTGCGCACAAAGAGGCCGGATTTGGCCAGATTGGCGCAGGGACCGTCCATCCTCCGCTTGCGTGCTTTGAGAAGGCGGTGGCAGCCTACGCAAGGAAATTGGGATTCCAAGACTGATAAGACAGCTTTGATATAGTCAAAACACTTGAAAATCGGTATCCGATTTTCAAGGCGGGCGAGGCCGCCGGCACATCCATGTGCCGTGTTTTGTCTATGAAGTCCACC